>DAIETB010000139.1:0-5381 GCA_027345925.1 Sulfuriferula sp. | reverse complement strand
TCCCGGCGGAAATGAATCCACCAGAATGCCCAGCACTGCCAGACCCCAGATTACGCCGAACAGCGACCATCTCCACGCCCCGTGCAGCGTCACCAGTGTAAACGGGGTATAGGTACCGGCAATCAGCAGGTAAATCGCATAATGATCCAGCTTGCGAAAGACCCGCTTGGCTCTGCCGCTCAAGCTGTGATACAGGGTGGAAAACAGATACATCAACCATAACATCGCGCCATACACGCTGAAACTGACGATTTTCCAGGGGTTTCCCTGCATCGCCGCGAGCACGATCAGTACGCCTGCGCCAACCGCCGCGGCCACCGTCCCGACCAGATGGCTATAGCTGTTGAAACGTTCGCCGTGACAGTGCGCAGCACTCATGGTTTACTTGCCGTAACGCTCTGTTCCAGCCCTGCACGGCCTTGCCAATAACCGTCACACAGGCCGTCAGACGTAAACGTTTCCATTTGCTGCAGCGCGCCGCGTACACTGCAAGTCTCATCCAGACGGTCGCGGAAGAGACCGATAATCTCACTGGTATGGTCGAACTGAGGACTGATGCGCAACACATCCACCTCCAGACTTCGCAACGCTGCCAGTTCGCCGACCAAATTATAAATACGCGCCGACTGCGTCTGTATCCCGTTCAACACCAGAAAAGACTCGTCTTCCCGGGTACGCAAAGCCAGTCCATCGGGGTAATCCAGACAGCGGAACCGGCAATCGTCCTTGGGGAGATTATGGGCGCGAGCGGTAAAACAACGCGCCGAAAAAGCCAGCGGCAAACGCCCATAAACCATCACTTCAGTTTCCATGCCTGCCGGACGCTCTTTTTGAATCGGCGCAAGCATGTCGGCAGACATTTCCGGCGTCATGACCCACCGCACCGCTCCCAAATCAGCAAGAACACGCAAGCTGCGGCTATTGTAGATATTAAGATGCGGGCCGCCGACAAACGGTATTTTTCCGGCCAGCAAATGCACTGCGCCCATATCGTTGGCTTCCACCATAAAATGACCGTTATCGGCGATAGCCCGCACGCTTTTCAGGTCCGATTCGGATTCGATCAGCACTTGCGTGGACAATACGACCTGCTTGCCCGCGGCGGCAAGCCTGGCAGCCACATCCAGCCAGTCCTGCAATCGCAACTGATGGCGGCGGGAGCAGACGGTTTCGCCCAGATACACAACATCTACGGAACTATCCGCAATATCGGCGTAAAAATCCAGCAGCGTATCGCGCGTCCAATAGTATAAAACCGGTCCCAATGCGAGTTTCATCGTCTTTATTTCCATGGTCTGTGATACGCGCCCAAGGTATGCTGCTGTCCTTCGGCCACTTTATTCAATTCGGCCGTCCACGCGCTCCGCACCGAATAATTTTCCGGAGATCGGCGGCACGCGTCGATCGCATCCCGCCATACCCGCGTCACTTGCGCGACATAGGCTGGACTGCGCTGGCGACCCTCGATTTTTATCGCCGAAATGCCGATACGCATCAGCTCCGGCAGCAAAGACAGCGTATTCAAACTGGCCGGTTCCTCAATCGCGTAATACGTATCCGTCTCGACCTTGAAACGCCCCTTGCACAGGGTCGGATAGGCGGCATTTTCATTATCGGCGTAACGGTCTATCAATATGCCGTTGAGCCGGGATTCCAGACCCTCGGGCGTTTTCTGCCAGCGTACCGCATTGGCCGGAGAACAAACGCCGCGAGTATTGGGCGACTCCCCGGTAACATAGGACGACAGCGCACAGCGGCCTTCCACCATCACACACAGACTGCCGAAGCCGAACACCTCGATTTCCACCGAAGTATGCTTGCGCAGATGCTCGACCTGCGCCATGGAAAGCACGCGCGGCAATACGGCACGGCTGATGCCGAACTGCTGCTGGTAAAAATTGATTGCTTCGTAATTGGTCGCAGAGCCTTGTACCGACAGGTGCCGCCGCAGCAAGGGATATTTGTCGGCCGCATATTGCATTAACCCTGTATCCGCCAGAATAATCGCATCGACACGCTGTTCCGCCGCCTCGTCTACCGCCTGTTGCCAGCCTTGCCAATTATTGGCGTGAGGATAAGTATTCAACGCCACCAATACTTTTACTTTTGCTGCATGAGCGTAACGCACCCCTTCGCGGGTTGCCCTGGCATCGAAATTCAAACCGGCGAAATTACGCGCATTGGTGCCGTCGCGAAAACCCAGGTAAACGCAATCCGCGCCGTTATCCACAGCGGCTTTCAATGCGGTCAGACTGCCCGCCGGGCACACCAGATCCAGACTTGATTCAACCGGCATAAGCCATTTCCTCTACAGAGTGCCGACGTTGGGCGAACTGCCCTTGCCGGTGCTTGCGCTGGCGCAATTCGGCTTCGATTCCGTTCAATACGTTCCATTTCTGCGAGCACCAGGCCGGAGCGAGCAGAATTTCCTTCGATGCCGTGCCGGTGACGCGATGAAACACGATATGCTCAGGCGTACGTTCGATCAAATCGGCGGCGCTACGCAAATACTCGCTCATGCTGAGCGGAAAATATTCGCCGCGACGCCATTGATTTGCCAATTGGGTGCCTTTTACTACATGCAACGGATGCAGTTTTAAACCGTCCACGCCCAGATCCAGCACCGTATCGAGCGTAGCGTGATAATGCCCCTCGTTTTCGCCGGGCAGGCCCAGAATCAGATGGGTGCATACCTGAATACCGCGCTGCCGCGCAGCTTGCACCGCAGTCCGATATTCCATCAGGCCGTGCCCGCGGTTGACTAGCCCCAGCGTATCGTCGAATGCGGACTGCAATCCGAGTTCCAGCCATACTTCCAGCCTTTCGTCGAGGTAGCCGGCCAGCAGATCCAGAACGGCATCGGGTACGCAATCCGGCCGGGTGCCGACCGCCAGACCGATTACATCCGGTTCCGACAAGGCTTCCCGGTATAGCCGATCCAGCTCCTGCACGCTGGCATACGTATTGGTATAGGCCTGAAAATAGGCGATGTAACGTTGCGCCCGCGTACGTTTGGCGATAGCGCGACGGCCGGAAGCCAACTGCACGGCGATAGACGGCGCATTGCGGCCGTTGGGGCTGAACGAGGCATTATTACAGAAAGTGCAACCCCCGGAGCCTTTACTGCCGTCCCGGTTAGGGCAGGTAAACCCGGTATCGAGCGCAATTTTATGTACGCGGCGGCTGTAGCGCTTCAGCAAGAACTGCCCATACGTATTGATGTAATCCGATAGCACCATAATTTTCAGTCGGGGAACTGCCCTTTGCATTTTACCGTCAACAAAGTGATATAAAGATATCTTAATCTTATATTTAAACTATCACACTATAACTATCGGTGCAAGCCATACAAAGCCGCATTGATCTTGATCAAGTACACCGCGCCACCTGTCCGCTAACATGTAGTAAAACCTTGGACGGCAACGCTTCCGGAAATCCGCAACATTAATAGTCTGGAGAAAACTGATGAACACACCGCACTCCGCGTGGCGGCAAATTACGATTGCGCCTCACCGCAGCCTGTTCCTGGCGGGTGTGGTACAGAGCGTTGCAACCCTGCTCTGGTGGATATTCCATCTTGACGGCCGGCAGGCGGTCGCCGGCGCCGCACCGGTTTGGGCCCATGCGTTTTTGATGATCTATACGTTTTTTCCGTTTTTTATTTTCGGCTTTCTGTTTACCACTTACCCCAACTGGATGAACACGGAAAAAATAGCGCCGCCTCGCGCCCTGCTTGCCGCATCGCTGATGACCGTCGGCGCAATCTTGTTTTATCTCGGTCTGGCAACCGGAAAGCCGGTCGCTGCAACCGGCGTAGCGGCGATACTGGCAGGCTGGGCAGTGGCCCTGTACATCTTATTGAATGTCCTGTTCAACGCGCGGCATCCGGACAAGCGCCATCCGATCGTAACGAGTATCGCGCTGGCATTCGGCTGGCTGGGAGCCGCATCCTATTTGCTCTGGCAGATAACCGGCGAGCCGATATGGCTCAATTTCGCCCGTACTGCGGGAATCTGGTTTTTCCTTCTGCCTGTATTCCTTACCGTCAGCCACCGCATGATTCCTTTCTTTTCCAGCCGCGTATTAAAAGATTACGTGGTCGTCCGCCCTTACTGGATGCTGGGCGTGATGCTGACTTGTTCGGCGGGCCACGGAATATTGCAACTCTGGGACGCTCGTGCCTGGTCATGGCTGGTCGATCTGCCGCTGACCGCTTGCGCGCTGTATTTGTCTGTGAAATGGGGATTGCCGCGCAGCTTGCGCACAGGCTTGCTCGCCGTATTGCATATCGCCTTTGCCTGGCTGGCGCTGGCCATGCTGCTTTTCTCCGCGCAGAGCCTGATCTTTTTCATTAGCCGCGGCAAATGGATATTCAGCCTTGCGCCGCTGCACGCACTCACCATCGGCTTTTTTTCCAGTATGGCATTAGGCATGGTCACGCGCGTCACCCTGGGTCATTCGGGCCGGCAACTGGTGCTTGACCGGCTGAGCGGGTTTCTGTTTTTCGGCATCCAGACCGCGGCCATAGTCAGAGTGCTGGCCGATATCGTGCCCTACTCCGCCTGGACCATGCATCTGTATCTGCTGTCGGGCTTGATCTGGCTGGCAGGCTTTACGCCCTGGGCAATACGCTATGCACCCAATTACTGGCGAGCGCGTGCCGACGGTCAACCGGGCTGACCGGGCTTATCGGCAGCGAACGAAAATCAAACCGGAACGGCAGGGATATGCTCTCCCCAAGCCAAGGGCTCGTTAGTCATTAACGAGCCCTAAAATAGCTCCGCATCCTTCCGCCTCGTAAACGTCGATCCGTTCCAGTTGCGGAAGAACGCTCCGGCTTTGTTGACGGATATAACGCGCAATACTGGCGACATCGGTGTCGTCCATCCCGGAGATTTCGTACAAAGGATAGTGATCGATCTGTTTGAACACGGGAGCGAACAATTCCTTTACGTCGCCGAAGTCGACCACCCAGCCCATATGCCGGTCGAGTTCGGCATGCAGATGCAGGCGCAAGGTATAGGTATGGCCATGTATGCGCCGCCGCGGATCGCCCGCGCCAGCGTATTTCAACCGCGCGGCACTGTCGAATGTCATGTCTTTCCATATCCGGTAATGAGTCCCGTCGAAATGCGCGCCGCTGCTTGCCGTTTCAAACACGGTCACCCGCGCCAGTTCCGGCAATTGCGGCTGGATGCGTTGCCATATCCAGCCCGACAGCACTTCGCTGGTAGGATTGTTCAAGCCGGGGAAATCGTTGAGGCAGGAAAAATCCAGCTGCTCGCGTATCGGCGCCCAGATCCTATCCAGCGTTTCATATCCGATACCGGCATCGTCCGCAGGCCGGTCAGCATGCAATACCACGCCGAAGCTGTGTCCGT
>DAIETB010000134.1:0-12981 GCA_027345925.1 Sulfuriferula sp. | reverse complement strand
ATTTGCGCTGAGCGATCCTTTACGGGCGGACGCAAAGGAGGCGGTTGCAGCGATCCAGGCGCGCGGGATAAAAGTCAGTATTCTGTCGGGCGATAGCGAGGCGGCGGTAGCCTATGCAGCGTCTGAACTCGGAATCGGTTCGTTCGGCAGTCAGCAAAAGCCTCAAGACAAGCTGGCATTTTTGCAAGCGTTACAGGGACAAAAAGAAATGGTGGCGATGGTCGGAGACGGCATCAACGATGCCCCGGTTTTAGCGGGTGCACACGTTTCGTTCGCTATGGGAACAGGTACCGATGTTGCGAGTCAAACCAGTGATATTATTTTGCTTTCGAGTAAATTGATTGACGTCGACACGGCTTTGGCTGCGGGGAAAAGTACGTTGCAGGTAATGCATCAGAATCTTTGGTGGGCGGCTATTTACAACTTCGTCGCCTTGCCGTTTGCCGCCATGGGTTATATATCGCCGTGGCTGGCGGCGCTTGGCATGTCGCTAAGCTCTTTAATTGTTGTACTCAATGCGTTAAGGCTGCGTTAAATGACTATATCAACATTGCTGTTTTTATTGGGAATGACGACGATTTTCATCGCATTCATGGTGATAGGCATACTATGGGCCATACGTTCCGGGCAGTTCGAGGACATGGAAGGTCCCGCCCAACGTATATTAATGGACGACGACGATCCCTTGCTACCGTCGAACCAGGTCGAGGAACATAAAAACTAAATATAATGAGCCCTTTTTAACGAATTATGAGCAAGCGTAATAGCATTGCAAAGGTCTCATAGTGTTATTCAAAATTGCAGCAATTGCTGCAGTTAGGGTACAATTGCTCAGATTTTGGTTTAGAGTTAATATTCAGTTGGTTTGGAGGAGAACGGAAATGGGTAAATTTCTTTTTAGCAAATATAATATGCCGATAACAATCATTACGGCATTGATAGTCTGGTCGTGGATCAGTTTTTTTTCGGTTATATTTTTCGCTTGAAACAGAAACGCAGTATTGCGCCATCTGATGTTAAGGTACGAGAGGCGGCTTGGGTCTAAATAGTTCTGGATCGTTGTAGTGTCTTATAAAGATGTGCGGCTTGAGCGGCAGCTGTCGACCGGTAGTCTGCCCGCTCATGCACTTAAAAGTGGCTGCCGCCTTCGGCTGCCAGTGTCAATTTCATTTTCTGCATGGCTTTCTGCTCGATCTGTCGTACCCGCTCCGCCGATATGTTATATTCGGCCGCCAAGTCGTGCAGGGTCGCCGGTTTTTCTTCGTTCAGCCAGCGCGATTCGACTATATGGCGACTTCTCGAATCCAGGCTGTCGAGCGCTTCCACCAGTCCGCTGCTGGATAAGCGTTCATATTCAGCGCGGGCAAGGATTTTGGATGGTTCGGCTTCTGTGTCAGTTAAATATGCCAGCGGCGCGTAACTGTCTTCGCCGTCGTCATTAACCGGCTCCAGCGCTACATCCTGACCATTAAAACGAGTTTCCATTTCCAGCACTTCTTCGCGTTTGACGCCGAGACTGCTTGCCATTGCGTCGGCTTCGGTGTTTGTTAAGCTGGAAGAGCCGGTTTTAAGGCTACGCAAATTAAAAAACAGTTTGCGTTGACCTTTGGTCGTCGCTATTTTTACCATGCGCCAGTTACGCAGGATATATTCGTGCATCTCGGCCTTGATCCAGTGCATGGCGAACGAAACCAGACGCACGCCGCGTTCGGGATCGAAGCGTTTAACTGCTTTCATCAGGCCTATATTGCCTTCCTGAATCAAATCGGCTTGGGGCAGGCCATAACCGATATATTTGCGGGCAATGCTTACCACAACTCGTAGATGACTAAGCACCAGACGTCCAGCAGCATCAAGATCGCTATGATCGCGCAAACGGTAGGCAAGACTGGTTTCTTCTTCCTGCGTCAAAATCGGATAGCTGTTGACGGTATGGATATAATTTTCCAGGCTTGTCGCATTATTGCTTAAAACGGGTAAGCTCATTGATAGTGACATAGTCGTAAATACCTCCTTGAGGATAATTTTAGCACTCAACATGAGAGAGTGCTAATTTTTAAAAGTTCCCCCGAGGCGGAAATTCCGGTTTGCTATATTAATTATTAAGGGATTCCGTCCGGGTTAGTTGAGCAGACGGGCAGAACAATGAATTCATGCTGGCATAAAATAAGCCCAAAGGCAATTTCGTTAAAGGTTTTTTTCGATTTGCGCCAGAGTTCTGCCTACGGAAAGATACGCCCCGAGCCAACCGATTGCGCTAGAGATGACAAGCAACAAGGCGACATCGCGAACCGACAGAGCCTGTAACCGGTATCGGCTTGCATAGAGCTGGGTTACCACTGCCATGCGAGGTTCCAGCAGCATAAGAGCGATCCCGATTGCCAGCCATGCGATCAAGCCGCCAAGCAAACCTTGAAGTACGCCAAAATATAAAAATGGACGCCGGATATAACCATAGGTAGCGCCGATCAGCCGGCTTACCTCGATTTCGGCATGGCGAGTCAATATCTGCAAGCGTATCGTGTTTCCTGAAATGCTGACCAATGCTGCGGCCAGGATAATCGCCAGCATGACGAGCATGTATCTGCCTAGCGCAAGCAGGGCGTACAGACGTTTAGCCCATAGTTCGTCGGCCTGGACTGACGCAACCCGGGGCAGTGAGCGCAAATTGCCGGTTAATCGTTTAAGCGCTGCCGGATCGGAGGAGGAAGGTATGATCACCCATGCGTCGGGCAAAGGATTTTCAGGCAATTCGCTCGCGAGATCGGAGATGCCCATTTGTCCGGAGAGTGTCGCGAGGGCGGCCTGACGGGAAACGAAACGGGCGCTCCGGATATCGGCGATGTCCGCCAGCCGGCGCTTGATTTCATCGCGATTGGCCGGAGTGGCGTCGTTCTGCATAAACAGGGTTATTTCTGTTTGAGCAGGCAATGCGCCGGCAATCTGGGTCACATTTTGCAGCAAAAGATATAAACCCGCCGGCAAGCTCAAGCTGACACCGATAGCCAGTAGCGTAAACAGGCTGGCAAAAGGTGTTTTGAACAATTGCGCAAAAGACGACGTCAGCGCTTGCCTGTGATGCATCAGCCACGCTCTCATGTCTGCAGGCTGCCGTGATCGAGCCGGATTGTCCGGGTGTTGCCCGCAAGGATTGCCGCGTCATCGTGAGTGGAAATTACGACTGTAGTCCCCGCCTGATTGAAGGCTTTGAACAGCACCATGATATCGCTTGCATAGTCGCTGTCCAGATTGCCGGTCGGTTCATCGGCCAGCAATAGGGCGGGACGCGAAACGATAGCCCGCGCTATGCACAAGCGCTGTTGCTCTCCGCCGGACAAAGTGACAGGATGGGCTTTTTCGCGTTGCAGCAGCCCGACTTTGTCCAGCGCGGCGCGAGCGCGTGCTGCCGCGTCGTGCCGGTTAAAGCCGGCGATGTGCAGCGGCAGCAAAACATTCTGGATGACATTGCGATCGAACAGCAGTTTGTGGTCCTGAAAAATCAGCCCGATATTGCGACGTAAATAAGGCACCGCGCCGCGGCGCAGTTTGCCGATGTTTTGCCGGTTGACCGTGATCGTGCCTCCGGTCGGGCGCTCGATGGCGGCAATCAGTTTGATCAGCGCGCTTTTGCCGGCGCCAGAGTGTCCGGTGAGGAATACCATTTCGCCGGCAGCGATATCCAGGCTGATGTCTTTCAATGCTTCATAACCGCCGGGATAACGTTTACTGACATGCGCAAGCGCGATCATGCGGCTACGCCTTCAAATAAAGCGTCGACAAAATCTCTGGCGACGAAGGGCCGCAGATCGTCCAGGCTTTCCCCTACGCCGATAAAGCGGACGGGTTTCGGCCTCGATTGAGCGATGGCGGCAATGACTCCGCCTTTGGCGGTCCCGTCGAGTTTGGTCAATACCAGGCCGGTAATCTGCAGAGCATCGTCGAAAGCCATAACCTGGCTTACGGCATTCTGGCCGGTATTGGCGTCCAGGACCAGTAATATTTCATGCGGCGCTTGCGGGTCGATTTTTTGCATGACGCGTTTGACCTTGCGAATTTCTTCCATCAGATGCAGTTGCGTGGGCAGGCGACCGGCGGTGTCGGCCAGTACGATATCGATATTGCGAGCACGCGCGGCAGCGATCGCATCAAAAATGACTGCCGCGGAATCGCCGCTTTCCTGTGCGATCACCGCGACTCCGTTGCGTTCCCCCCACACGGTCAATTGTTCCCGCGCCGCAGCGCGAAACGTGTCGCCGGCAGCCAGTAGCACCGACTTGCCCTGGCTCTGGTAATATTTGGCGAGTTTGCCGATAGTCGTGGTTTTGCCTGCGCCGTTGACGCCCGCCATCATGATCACGAAAGGTTTGTGCGTGTCGATTGCCAAGGGCGCTTCCAGCGGCACGAGCAAGGCGGTCAGAGCGTCCTGCAACGCGGCTTGCAACTGATAAGCTTCGGTCAGTTTGTCCTTGACTACGCGTTTGTGTAACTGCTCCAATAAGGCAGTGCTTGCAGCAATGCCGACGTCGGCGGTCAGCAATATCGATTCGAGCTCCTCGAATAATGCAGCATCGATCTTGCCGCCGCGGCTGAACAGTCCCGACAGTCGCTTGCCGAACTGCTCGCGAGTGCGGCTAAGGCCTTGTTTTAAACGCTCGCTCCAGGAAGGTTTTGCGGCATTGCTCCCTGCGGCATTGTCGACAGGAATCGGCGACTGTGTGGCGGGAGCCTCAGGCTCAGGCTGAGAAGCGCCGGATTTTTTGAAGAAACTAAACACGATAAGGATAGTCTTTCAATAGTTAAACAAATATGATGAGATCTTTGCACGATTACTGCGCTCGCTGCATAGTGCAAAGTTCTCATGATGACGTAGATTATTTTATCATGCTACATCAATCGTGATGTCAGTATCTCAAGGAAAGGTTAAACATGAGGCGGTGGGTATGGATAGGTCTGATGTGCTGTGCGGCTTTGCCTGCAAGGGCGGATGTACAGCAATTCGAGTTGAGCAACGGATTGAAAGTCATCCTGCAGGAGGATCACCGTTCGCCCGTCGTAGTGTCGCAGCTTTGGTATCGTGCCGGCAGCCTTGATGAATTCAACGGTACGACAGGGGTTGCGCATATGCTTGAGCATATGATGTTCAAAGGTACTAAAAACGTGCCCGACGGGCAATTCTCCAAATTGATTGCCGCGGCGGGCGGCAGGGAAAATGCGTTTACCAGTCAGGATTCAACCGTATTTTTCGAACAATTGCAGAAGGACAAGCTGGCTCTGGCGTTCAAGCTGGAGGCCGATCGCATGCAGAACCTTACGCTCTCCCCCGACGATTACAAGAAAGAAAATCAGGTGGTAATGGAAGAGCGGCGCATGCGTACCGATGATCAGCCCCAGGCATTGGTGTACGAAAAAATGATGTCGGTCGCATTTCAGGACAATCCTTACCGCCGTCCCGTCATCGGCTGGATGAACGATCTGGAAAACATGACGGTGGACGATGCGCGCGACTGGTATCATCGCTGGTATTTGCCCAATAATGCGACGCTGGTCGTTGCGGGCGACGTCAGTCTGGGCGAAGTGAAAGATCTGGCCATGCGTTATTTCGGCGGTATTCCATCCCGTCCTTTGCCGGTTCGCAAACCCCAGGTCGAGCCTCCGCAAACCGGAATCAAACGGATCAACGTTAAAACGCCGGCAAAATTACCCTATTTGCTGATGGGCTATCATGTGCCCGAATTACGCGATGTTAAAAACGATTGGGAGCCTTATGCGCTGACGGTTTTAGCCGGAGTGCTGGACGGCAATGAAGGGGCGCGCCTGGGCAAGGCGGTAATACGCGAGCAGCGGATCGCGACTCAGGCCGGCGCCAGTTACGACATGGTCGCTCGCGGTCCCGGCATGTTTCTGCTCGACGGGACGCCCAGCCAGAACAAGAACCTGACCGATCTGGAAACGGCGTTGCGCGCGCAAATCCAGGCGATCGTCAAGGATGGCGTGAGCGAGGCCGAAATCAAGCGCGTCAAGGCTCAGGTTATTGCGGCGCATGTCTATCAGCGCGATTCGGTTTTTTACCAGGCCATGCTGCTGGGCGAATATGTCAATGACGGCTTGCCGGTTACTGCAATCGCCGACGAAGTTGGAAAAATACAGGCCATTACGCCTGCGCAGGTTCAAGCCGTAGCCGCAAAATATCTGGTAGACGACAATCTGACCGTGGCGACGCTGGATCCTCAGCCAGTCACCAAAGAACTGGCGAATCCGCCGATGTCGGATATGCACAATTTAAAATGAAGGGAATGCAATGCGTTTATTGACCGGTTTGATCTTTTTTTTAGCGCCGCTACTGGCTTACGCGGCTTTGCCCGTACAGCATTGGCAGTTGGCTAACGGTGCGCAGGTGTATTTTGTCGAAAATCACGATCTGCCCATGCTCGATGTCAGCGTCGATTTCCCCGGCGGCAGCGCGTACGACCCGGCCGGCAAATACGGTTTGGCGAGTTTGACCCATCGTTTGCTCGATCAGGGAGCCGGCGGCTTGAGCGATAGCCAGATCGCCAGCGGTTTTGCCGATATCGGCGCACAGCCCGGCAGCCATTTCGATGCGGACAGGGCCGGCCTGACCTTGCGAACATTGAGCGCGGCGGAGAATCAGACGCCGGCTTTGGCCTTGTTGACGAAAGTGCTGTCTCAGCCCGCTTTCGACCAGAATATCGTCGATCGGGAAAAAACCCGCGTCATCTCCGCTTTAAAAGAAGCGGAAGGCCAGCCTGACGACATAGCCGAACATGCGTTCGAAAAAGCCGTATTCGGTACGCATCCGTACGCGCATCGGGAAAACGGCAACATAAGCTCGGTCTCGACGATGACGGCTACCGATCTGCAGAATTTCTACCGTACGCATTACAGTGCGCAGGGAGCGGTGATCGCATTGATCGGGGATGTGACCCGCGCTCGCGCCGACGCCATTGCGCAGCAGCTTAGCGCTGGCTTGCCGCCGGCGAAGCTGGCTGCTTCGACCGACATTCCGCCGGTGCCTCCTTTGACGGCGCCGGTCTTGCAGACGATACCTTTTCCTGCGCAGCAAAGCCAGATTTTAATGGGGCAACCCGGCGTCGCTCGCGGGGCGCCCGATTATTTTGCCTTGTATGTCGGCAATTATGTATTGGGCGGCGGAGGATTCGACTCGCGCCTGATGAATGACGTACGGCAGAAACGCGGGCTGACTTACAGTGTATACAGCTATTTTATGCCCATGAAACAGCCCGGTCCTTTTCAGATCGGACTGAAAACGCGTACCGGAGTGACCGAAGAAGCCTTGCAGGTGGTTCGCCAGACTCTGGCAGATTTCGTGGCGCAAGGCGTGACGCCTGCCGAACTGACTCAAGCCAAAGCCAATATCATCGGCGGTTTCCCCTTGCGTATCGACAGTAATCAGAAAATTCTGGAATATCTGGCCATGATCGGTTTTTATCATTTGCCTGCCGATTATCTCGATCAGTTTCCGCAGCGCGTGAGCGATGTCACGGCGGATGAAATCAAGCGTGCATTCGCAAATACGGTTTATCCCGACAAAATGGCAACGGTCGTAGTGGGCGATGCGGTTTCGATAAAATGACCGCAATCTCCCGCAACCGGGTGCGGATAATCGGCGGCCGCTGGCGTCGCCGGTTGCTTGCTTTTCCCGATGCGGAAGGCTTGCGTCCGACAGCCGATGCCGTGAGAGAACGGCTGTTTAACTGGCTGGGGCAGGATCTGGACGGCTGGCGCTGTCTCGATTTGTTTGCCGGCAGCGGCGCATTGGGTTTTGAAGCCGCTTCCAGAGGCGCGGCGCAAGTCGTGATGGTTGAATCCAATCCACGGGTTTGCAGGGCTTTACGCGATAGCCTGAACGCTTTGGGCGCGGATAACATTATCATTGAATGCGCCAATGGAGTAGAATTGCTGCATAAGGATTACCCGCTGTTGACAGCTGCGAAATTCGATCTCGTATTGCTCGATCCGCCGTTTTCGATGGACATATATGAAAAATTGCTGGCCGAAACGTCCGTGTTGCTCAATCCGGGAGCGTTCGTTTACGTTGAGCACGACGGGCGTTTCCATCTGCCGGCAAACTGGGAAACATGGCGCGAGGGCAGAGCCGGACGCGCGCATTTCTGCCTGCTGAGGGCGGGTTAACGCAAACTTTGCCTGGATATCGGATGTGCGGGCGTAAATGGAATAAAAATGCCTAGAATTGCGGTTTATCCTGGTACGTTCGACCCGCTTACTCGCGGTCACGAGGATTTGGTAAAACGGGCGACGCGGATTTTCGACGAAATCGTCGTGGCTGTCGCGTTGGCCGGACATAAACATCCTTTTTTCGATCTGGATGAGCGTGTTGCGATGGCGCAAAAAGTATTCGCCGATATGCCTAACGTAAGAGTGCTCGGTTTTTCGGGCTTGCTGATGGAATTTGTGGCGGCGCAAAAGGCGCACATCGTATTGCGGGGTTTGCGGGCTGTTTCGGATTTTGAATACGAATTCCAGCTGGCCGGCATGAATCGTAATCTCGATCCGGGTATAGAAACCGTATTTCTGACGCCAGCAGAACAGTTCATGTTCATTTCAGCCAGCATGGTTCGGGAAATTGCCATACTGGGCGGAGATGTCAGCCCGTTTGTGCCGCCGCTGGTCATGGAGAGACTGAAAAAAAAGATACAGGAGCGGCTTTAATATTGCGGTCATATCTCAATATTGCTGAAGCCCGATTTTAGATTTAAACTATTGATAAAGTTGATTGAGGAATGAAATCATGTCATTAATGATTACCGACGAATGTATTAACTGCGATGTGTGCGAGCCGGAATGTCCCAATGAAGCGATTTCACAGGGCGATACGATCTATGAAATCGACCCGAATAAATGTACGGAATGCGTAGGCCACTACGATACGCCCCAATGCGTCGAAGTATGTCCGGTGGATTGCATTCCATTGGGTACCGAAGAAACGCAGGAGCAACTCATGGACCGCTATTTGCAGTTAACCGGGCAGCACGCGTAAACCTGCCGCTAGTCTTGCCGGTCTGTCGATGGCAGTAAACGGAGCGATAGCCAGTTTCGTAAATCGTCGATTTCTTCGGCGCAGATCTAGTGCCCCATGCGATATAAGTGCCTGGTCAGGCGGTCAGCAGGGAAACCGCTGAAACTGCGTTGATGGGCATACAGAGGGATGACTTCGTCGTCCCTGCCGTGGGCAATCCATACCGGTACAGTCTGGACAGATTCCGCGGGCATGGGCAAATACGTAGATAGCCCGACTATGCCTGCCAAAGGTATGCCCAAGGTCAGTCCGCTGTACAGCGCCACCGCTCCTCCTTGCGAAAATCCCGCCAGAACGATGCGCTCTGGAGCGATCCCCCGCGTTCTTTCCTGTTCGATCAGATCTGCAACCGTTGCGCGGGATTCTTGCAGTCCGGCTTCGTCCGGCGCTGAACAAATATCGGTTTGCCGGATATCGTACCAGGCCGGCATGCGATAGCCGTTATTGACAGTGACGGGTCGAATCGGCGCTTGCGGCAGGATAAAACGCACATTGCGCAATTGCAGTGCATGCGCAACGGGGGCAAGATCGTCGCCGCTCGCACCCAGGCCGTGCAGCAGGATAATGCTGCTTCTGGCTGTTCCCGAGAGAATTTCGATGGGCGCTCCGTTCATGCCAGAAATTCATTATGTGCCGCAAGCAGGCGCTGACCGGCAGGGGTATCGATCTTTCCGGCTGTACGCACCGCTTCAGCGTAGCCCGCGAAAAACTCAGGCAACGCTTTTACGATCAACTGCTTACGCAACCTGCTGCTGCCTTGCGCCGGCCATTCCGGACGGTAATTGGCTTCAGGGATCGCAGAACATATTTTCATGCTCCAACTGGGCTGATGGATCTTCCATTCGTGCGGACGTACCACCATCCGGTGCGCGAGCAGGGTTTCCACTCCGACATAGGGTCCCAGATACTCCACCTGCAATGCATCGGCCAGACCGGCCAGCATGTTGTCGAGATGAGTTAACGCGTCATCCAGCGTTGCATTGACCGTTACCGTACCAAGGCGGCTTTGGACGACGAGATGGTTAATAAAGTTTTTCATGGGTTGGACGCAATCGAATCAGGAAGAAATGGCCGATTTTATCATACAGTCCCGCAAGCGAAGGGTAGGTCCGATTGGTGCAGGACGATTAATCGAGGAAATTCTTTGTCCGGAACGAACATGTTAAAGTGATGGAACTGCCGTTCTGTCCGGGACTTAATCTTATCCTGGCAGATTTTTTTGCCGTTTACGGTTTTCATGATCATGGCCTCAATGGATTTATTGTTATTGCTATTGCTCGCGGCGTTCGTATGGTACTGGTTCGACAGCCTGCATGCGCTGGAAATTGCGCGCGCAGAGGGAAAGCGGGCGTGTCTGGATGCACACGTGCAATTTCTCGACGATACCGTCAGCCGCAGCGCACTGGGCTTGACGCGGAACGTTTCGGGACGCGTCGCCTTTCGCCGAACCTACCGTTTCGAATTCAGCGAAACCGGCGATACGCGCCGCGAAGGCTATTTGGTCATGACAGGAACCCGGATCGAATCGATCACGATGGAACCGTATCGTATCCAGTCTTGATCGCCGGATGAGCCAATAACCTCGTTACTGAAACGTTATCATCCCTGCAGCAAGCGGATTTCCGCTGCCGCCAGCATTTCTGGCGTCCCGCGCAGCACCAGCACGTCGCCGGGCGCTATCTGCATTTCCGGTTGCGGATCCAGGCCGCGAATATTGCGGCGGCGCACTACCAGGACTTCCACCCCCAGTTCGGCCAGACGCATGTATTCGATCGTTTTGCCGACGGCAGCGGCCTGTTCGGTGATGAGCACCGACAGCAGGCGCGGCTGCGCGGTTTCGTTCAATTGCGCGTCGGCGTCGCTGGCGCCGCGAAAAAAGCCGCGCAGCAAGCCGTAGCGCTGTTCGCGCACCGTACGCAGCTTCTTCAATACCCGGCTCAGCGGAACGCCCAATAATAATAGCGCGTGCGACGCCAGCATCAGCGAGCCTTCCAGCACTTCCGGTACGACTGCCATGGCGCCGGCCTGTTTCAGGCTGTCCAGGTCGGTTTCGTCGAGAGTGCGTACGATTACTGGTAAATCGGGGCGAATGTCTTGCGTGAGGCTCAGGATTTTCATGGCGGCATGATGATCGGCAAAGCTGATGACCATGCCGCGAGCGCGATTCAATCCTGCGGCCAATAGCACTTCGCGGCGCGAGGCATCGCCGAATACCACCGTTTCGCCGGCGGCCGATGCCGCCTTCACCCTGGCCGGGTCGGCATCCAGCGCGATATAGCCGATATTCTCGGATTCCAGCAGCCGCGCCAGGCTTTGGCCGCTGCGGCCGTAACCGCAGATGATAAGATGGCCGTCGGCGTTCATGCTTTTGACCGCGATGTCGTGCAGTTCCTGCGCCCGCCCCGTCCATTCCGTGCCGCACAAGCGCCGGGTGATCGCGTCGGAATATTGGATAATGACGGGTGCGAGCAACATTGAAAGTACCATGACGGCGAGCACGACCTGCAGCGGCGGACCGGTAACCAGGCCTATGCCGCTTGCCAGCGATAGTAGTACGAAACCGAATTCGCCGGCCTGCGCGAGTCCCAGAGCGGTGCGCATGGCGACCGGCGCAGTATTGCCGAAAGCGCGGCCTATGGCCCAGACTACGGCGGTTTTGCTGATGATCAGCGCGACCAGCAGAAGGCCGACGCTGCGCCAGTGATGAGATACTTCTTGCGGATTCAATAGCATGCCTATGGTGATAAAAAACAGTCCCAGCAACATATCGCGAAAGGGTTTGATATCGTCTTCAACCTGATAGCGAAATTCGGTTTCCGAAATCAGCATGCCTGCCAGGAAAGCGCCTAAAGCCAGCGATAGGCCTGCCTTGTCGGTCAGATAAGCCAGCCCCAAGGTAATCAGCAGGACGTTTAGCGTAAACAATTCCGGAGATTTGTAGCTGGCCACCCAGCTGAACCAGGGGCGCATCAGTTTTTGACCGATGACCAGCAATAAAACCAATGCAATAGTCGCTTTTCCTGCCGCAGTCAGCAAATTGAGTCCCAGGCCATCGGTGCCGGCGACCAGACTTGGTATAAGAATCAGCAAAGGAATGACTGCCAGATCCTGAAACAGCAGTACCGCTATCATTTGCCGGCCGTGTGCGGACTGCAGCGCCAGTCGTTCGGCCAGCATCTTGCTGACTATAGCGGTAGACGACATGGCCAGCGCGCCGCCGAGCGCCAGTCCGACCGGCCAGGAAAAACCCAGGCCGACGGAGACGCTGACGATTAATAATATAAAGCCGAAGACTTGCGCGCTGCCGAAACCGAATACGGTTTTCCGTATGGCTTTAAGTTTGGGCAGGCTGAATTCGAGCCCGATGCTGAACATCAGAAAAACTATGCCGAATTCACCTAAATGACGCGTTTCCGGACTTTCAGGCAACCAATTGAGCGTATGCGGACCGAGGACGATGCCTATGAGCAAAAAGCCCAGCATGGAAGGCAGGCGCCAGGTCCGAAACAGTGCCGACATCAGAACGGAAGCTGCCAGTAAAACGATGATCAAGCCGAGAATGGAGTGCATGACGCAAGATTAGAGGGTAGCGAACATTGCCGCAAGTGCCGCGCGATTTTTTGTGTGCCGATAGATTGTCGAGACGATTGCGCAGGCCTTTGCGATAGCTCGCAATTGCGTTTATACGCCCGTATTGTATGTTTTGGTAAAACTTATTTGCTTCTTTATCAGGTAGAATAAACGACTCTTACGGGACAGATCGATTATGTGCAAAGCGTTACAAATTAAATTTGATCCCGTTGCGGCGCTTGAAAGAGCGGGTCGCGTGTTGACGATAGAAGCTGAAGCTGTGCTGGCGATGCGCGACCGTTTGAATAGCCGGTTTACGGATGCGATGACTTTGA
>DAIETB010000131.1:0-2799 GCA_027345925.1 Sulfuriferula sp. | reverse complement strand
AGTATGGTGGCAACGGTGAAGAACCCGAAACCGACGGCGATGGATTTGTACATGACGTCGTCCAGTACTTCCAGTTTGGGCAGGCGGGACGCCAGGATGCCTTTGTCAGCCAGCAGATAGGCGACGCCGACCATGGCGGCGAGCGAAAACGAGCCGTAGCCGATAAAGTTGGCCGGAACGTGGATTTTCATCCAGTACGATTGCAAAGCCGGAACGAGAGGCTGAATATTCTGCGCTTGCCGGTCAAAGGTGTACCACAGCAGAAATCCCACTGCCGCGCTGATTACCGGCAATACGAAAGCGCCCATCTGCCGGTTGGCGTAGCGGTTTTCATAATATAAATACAGCAATGCCGTGATGATGGAAAATAAAATAAACACTTCATACAGATTGGAAATAGGGATGTGTCCGACATCGGGGCTGATCAGATAGGACTCGTACCAGCGCACCAGCAGTCCGATGATGCCCATCGTCAATGCGCTCCAGGTCAGCGCGCTGCCGACTTTCGCCGCAAATTCCGAGCGTGCGGCAAAGCCTATCCAGTAAGTCAGTGTCGCCAGTACAAAAAGCACACTCATCCACATGATGGCGGTCTGGCTTGCCAGGAAATATTTCAGAAAAAAGGAGGACTGGGCCCGGGCAAGATCGCCGTGATAATCGGCTATGCCCAGCAAACTGAAAACCGCAACGGTAAGCAGCAGCAGACGTATCGGTTTCCATGTCCATCCCAGCGCAGAGAAAATCGCTGCGAAACCGAACAGGAAGCCTTTTTCATAGCTATCCATGTGCGATCCGTATAGGTTGAAAGCATAAGTTGCGCCGCCCCACAGCAACATGGCGAAGAGCCAATCGAAAACATCGAGCTGCTTGATCAGGGCAGGGCGCGGCATAGTCTGGCTGAGTTGCATATCAGGTTTCCTTTAAAATTTCGGCAAGGTGTTGTTTGCGCATTGTAAATTCATTCTCAAAATCCAGGGTTTTACGATTACTGGACATGGCGAATAATACCTGATTCGGTTTAATCAACAACCATAGTCGACGTTCGCGTACAAAGAACATGGTAAATACGCCCAGAACGAGCAGACCCGAACCTCCGAATACAATAAATTCTCCGGGCGATCTCGTCAACTGTAAACCCGTTGCTTGGACTTCGTTAAACGTAGCAAGTTGCAGATATACCGGTGCGCCATAAAAAAATATATCGTTGATCGTGTTCAGGCTGTCCCGAATGAACCAGCCGGTTTCATCGTTCATTTGCGGTTGCGGACGGTGCGCCTGTTCCTGTGCAATGCTATAAGCCTCGAATGCAGACAGCTCCAGAATCTTCAGATAAGTTCGGGCCGCTTCGTCGCGCTGTGCGGCAGGAATTTTGGTTTCGATGAAATTGGATAATGTCTTATAGCCGCCTTTGCTGAATATCTCCAGAATTTTAACTGTGCTGTTCGCCAATGTTGCTTGCGCAGTCGGATTGCTTCCGTGTAATACGCTTTGAGCAAAATGCTGAGCAATTTCCGGGAACAGGGCGGGATTAAGCATAGCGCCACGCAAACGCATAAATCCCGATAACGTGCGCTCCGGATCAAGTGGAAAGCGAATATAACGGAAAGGTTCGTTAGGAGCGCCTCGCATCCCCGAGAGCAAAAACCATCGGCCATCTATCAGCATGGGCAGCATGTAATTGCTGTATTCATGCGCTTGTCCCTCGGGATCGCGGACTTTATATTGAAAACTGGGGCCGACGTTGTGAAGGTTTTTTTTGTCGGCTACGGCGTTGCCGCCTAATACTGCCCGCGTATCGCGTTGCGGCGTGTCGTTACCGCCGAGGTTTTCGATATTGAACGGACGAAAATCGGTAAATTCGATGGTGTAACGGGTATTGTCCGCGGCAATTTTAGATTGATTATGGACGGCTCCCGTGACCGGAAATGAAGTGCCGTTGTGATCGAAAAGATTCCATCCGTCTATATTGAGTCGGGTGCCCCCGTCGCCGAAACTGGCTTGATATATGGCTATGCCGTCATAAGTGAGCGGGTGATTGACGGTAATGGTGTGTGTTAACAAAGGCAAGCCCGTAGTTTTGTCGAGAATGACGATGTCACTGGCAAAAGCTTTGGGCTGGCCGGTGCTGTAATGCTCGATATGAAACTTGTTCAAGGCAATCTTGAAAGGAAGATCCTGCACCATATAGCCGTCGGCAATATTGAGGAAAACCACGTCTGCGCTCGTGCCTTCGGGGATGGTGACATTGCCGCGGAATGACAGATTGCTCGAGGATAGCCGGCTGATTGCAGGAACCTGGCTTGCAGGGATATCGCGCGTTTCCAGGCGTTTTATCCCAAAGGCTTGTTCTACCTTGAGCGGCAGGTTGCTGTCGAGCAACCCCCCGATACAGATCAGCACGATAGCGCTGTGCGTAAACAGGTAGCCGAACCGGTTGGCGCTGCCGCGTTTGGCCGCCAGTAAGGTCGTATTGCCGTTTTGCACCTGTTTATAACGATAGCCTTGCACATCGAGATACTGCATCAATATCGCTAAAGGGTTGCCACTCGTACCGAACTCGGCGTGGTGGTGGAAATGGCGTAGCGACTGTTCGGTGGCGTGTTCGCGGTAACTGCGGATTTCTCGCATCATGCCGGGCATATTGCGATAAATGCAGGTGCTGGTGGACAGGACCAAAAAAGCCAGAATGATGACAAACCACGGGGTGCGGTATACATCGTAGAGTCCCAGCCATTCGAATACGGTAAACCAGTATTGGCCGAACTGAATAATATAATTGGCGTAAGGTTCGTTTTGTTT
>DAIETB010000121.1:0-5292 GCA_027345925.1 Sulfuriferula sp. | reverse complement strand
TGTTGCCGACTAAAGGACTGACATTGCCGTTTCTCTCGTTCGGCGGCAGCGGCATCGTCGCCAATTGCATAGCCATAGCGATCCTGCTGCGAGTCGATTACGAAACGCGCTGCCTGAAACGTGGGAAAAAGGGAGTATGAGCATGCCGCGTGTACTCATGATCATGGCGGGCGGCACCGGCGGTCACATCTATCCCGGGCTGGCGGTCGCGGCGGCGATGAGCGCGCTGGGCTGGCGGGTAATCTGGCTCGGTACCCGTCACGGGATGGAGACCCGTATCGTGCCGCAACACGGTTACGAAATGGCATGGCTGACGATGGGCGGCGTGCGCGGTAACGGCTCGCTGCGCAAACTGCTGTTGCCTGCCATGCTGATGACGGCTTGCGTGCAGGCGCTCAGCGCGCTGTTGCGCTACCGGCCCGACGTAGTGCTGGGTATGGGCGGCTATCCGAGCTTTCCCGGCGGGCTGATGGCTGGGCTGTTGAGAAAGCCGCTGGTAATACATGAACAGAATGCAATAGCCGGGTTGAGCAACCGGATACTGGCTTGTCTGGCTGACCGAGTAGCGGTGGGTTTTCCTGCTGCGTTTACCCATGCCGAGGATAAACCCATCCCCTGCGGCAAGGTGCAAACTTTATGGACGGGCAATCCGGTGCGCGCTGAAATTTCTGCGGCGCAATCCGACAAAACGAAACGTAGCGGACCTTTGCGAATACTGGTCGTGGGCGGCAGTCTGGGAGCGGCAGCGCTCAATCGGGCAGTGCCGCAGGCATTGAGTTTGATAGATGAGGCCGGGCGGCCGGAGATCGTGCATCAGGCCGGTGAGAAACATCTCGCCGAATTGCGCGATCTTTACGCGCAGTTGGAAATAAAGGCCGATGTACGTCCGTTTATCGAAGATATGGCGGCAGTCTACGAATGGTGCGACATCGCGATTACGCGTGCCGGTGCGCTGACCATAGCCGAGCTGGCGGCAGCCGGCGTTCCGGCTTTGCTGGTGCCCTATCCGCATGCGGTAGACGATCATCAGAGCCGAAATGCGCAGTTTTTAGTAGAATCCGGCGCGGCGAAACTTATGGCGCAAAGCGAATTGAACGCAGAACGATTGGCGCTGGTGTTGCGGCAATTGGACAGGACGCAGTTGAGCAATATGGCAGAACGCGCCAAAGCCGCGGCCAAGCCCGATGCAACCGCTGCGGCAGTGAGAATTTGTATGGAAATGATCGATGAAACATAAAGTAAAACAGCTCCATTTCGTCGGCATAGGCGGCTCGGGCATGAGCGGTATCGCCGAGGTATTGCTCAATCTGGGCTACACCGTAACCGGGTCGGACGTGGCGGAAAACGCGGCGACGCGGCGTTTGGCTGCGCTGGGCGTTGCGATATTCCGCGAACACGCGGCAGAGAATGTGGGTCGTGCCGATGCGGTCGTGGTTTCGACGGCGGTCCCGGCCGATAATCCGGAAGTGGTTGCGGCGCGCGAACGCTCGATCCCGGTGGTGCCGAGGGCGATCATGCTGGCGGAACTGATGCGCTTGCGCCAGGGCATCGCGATTGCCGGCGCTCACGGCAAAACGACGACTACGTCGCTGATCGCCAGCATACTGGCGCAAGCCGGGATGGATCCCACTTTCGTCATCGGCGGCAGGCTGGAAGCGGCGGGAGCGAATTCGCGCCTGGGCAAGGGCGAATTCATCGTGGTCGAGGCGGACGAATCGGATGCGTCGTTCCTGTATTTGATGCCGATACTGGCGGTCGTGACCAATATCGACGCCGATCACATGGAAACCTACGGACACGATTTCGGTCGTCTCAAACAGGCTTTCGTGGATTTTCTCGAACATATTCCTTTTTACGGACGTGCCGTGCTGTGCGTGGACGATCCGAACGTGCAGGCGATAATGCCTCAATTGACCAAGCCAGTTACCACTTACGGGTTGAACCCGTCGGCAGACATCCGCGCCGTCGATGTGCGTCATGATAACGGTCGTATGCATTTCGGCGTGGTGAACGGCGGCGGTAAACGGATCATGGACATCGCGCTGAATCTTCCGGGCAACCATAACGTACTCAATGCGCTGGCGGCCATCGCCATTTCGCTCGAACTTAATATCGAGCAAGCGTCGATCGCGCAGGCGCTAACCGATTTTGCCGGCGTGGGGCGCCGTTTCGAACGATATGGCGAGATAAGCGTGCCGACGGGCGGAACATTTACCCTGGTCGACGATTACGGCCATCATCCGGCGGAAATGGCCGCCACCATCGCCGCGGCCCGCGCTGCGTTTCCGGGCCGCCGTCTGCTACTGGCGTTCCAGCCGCACCGCTACACCAGAACGCGCGATTTGTTCGAGGATTTCGTCGCGGTACTGTCGTCGGTCGATGCGCTGATCTTGACCGACGTATACGCCGCAGGCGAGGCTCCGCTGGTCGCAGCCGACGGACGCGCACTGGCGCGGGCGTTGCGGGTCGGCGGCAGGATAGAGCCGATTTTCGTCGCGACCGTCGAGGATGTGCCGCCTGCAATCAGAGATAACGTAAGGGCCGGCGATGTCGTGCTGACGATGGGAGCGGGATCGGTCGGTTCGATTGCAGCCGAACTGGCGGGGAGCCACCGTGTGCGCTAACGTTGTGACCTCGCCGATAAAACGCGATGGCGCATTGCGCGGCGAACTTCGCCGTAACGAATCGATGGCGAAATACGTCAGCTGGCACGCCGGAGGTTTGGCCGACCAGCTTTACAAGCCTGCCGATATGGACGATTTTGCGCAATATTTGTGCAGTTTACCCGTCGCCATGCCAGTCTATTGCATGGGATTGGGCAGTAACTTGCTGGTGCGCGACGGCGGCGTGCGCGGAGCGGTCGTGCTGTTGCACGGCGCATTGCGCGAGCTGCGGCTCGAAGAGAAGCACGAAGATTACGGTTTGATCTATGCCGAAGCCGGAGTCGCCTTGCCCAGGTTGGCGCGCTTCGCCGCCGGCCATAATCTGGTCAGCGCGGAATTCATGGCCGGCATTCCGGGGACGGTAGGCGGTGCGCTGACGATGAATGCCGGTTGCTACGGCGGCGAAACCTGGCAGGTGGCGGTGAGAGCGTTGACGATAAACCGCAGCGGCCGATTACAGCAGCGCGAGCGCGAAGCGTATAGCCTGGGGTACCGTCACGTCCAGCTCGATTCGGAAGAAGAGGAGTGGTTTGCGGGGGCGTGGTTCGCTTTGCCGGTGGGGGACGGCGTATCGTCTCGCGCCGCCATCAGGGAATTGTTGCGTCGCAGAATCGAAAGCCAGCCTTTGAGCCAGCCCAATGCGGGCTCGGTGTTCCGCAATCCCGAAAACGACTACGCCGCGAGGCTGATCGATGCATGCGGTTTGAAAGGCATGCGTATAGGCGGCGCCGAGGTGTCGAGCAAACATGCCAATTTCATCGTCAATCAGGCATCGGCCAGCGCAGCGGATATAGAAAATCTGATCGAATACGTTGCGGATACCGTGGCAGCGCGGACAGGTGTCGTTTTGCAATGCGAAGTGAGAATAATAGGCGAGCGCCTGGGGGAAAGGAAATGATGCGATTCGGCAAGGTAGGCGTACTGTTGGGAGGCCGCTACGACGAACGTGAAATATCGCTGCTCAGCGGTGCGCGAGTGTTGTCGAGTTTAAGAGGGCAGGGTATCGATGCACATCCGTTCGACCCGGCGGAACAGGATTTCGGCGCTCTGATGGCGCAGGGTTTCGACCGGATTATGATCGCACTGCACGGCCGTTTCGGCGAAGACGGCACGATACAGGGCGTGCTTGACTGGATGGGAATACCTTATACCGGCAGCGGGGTGATGGCATCGGCGCTGGCAATGGATAAGTGGCGGACCAAAATGGTGTGGCAAACGGCGGGCATACCTACGCCGGATTATGCGATTCTGCGAGCGGACAGCGATTTCGACGCCATCGCCGAGCGGCTCGGTCTGCCGATATTCGTAAAACCGGCGCGGGAGGGATCGAGCATAGGCATGACCCGGGTGACCGTTGCTGGGGAATTGGCTCAGGCGTGGAAAAACGCCGCGCAGTTCGATAGTCTGGTATTGGCCGAGCAGTGTATAGAGCACGGGGAATATACCTGTTCGATACTGGGCGACCGGATATTGCCGATGATACGTCTGCTGCCCAAGCAATCCTATTACGATTACGAAGCGAAGTACCTGCGCGACGACACGGAATACAGAGTGCCGTGCGGACTGTCCGCCGAAGCAGAATCGGAGATACAAGGCATGGCTAAAAAAGCTTTCGATATTTTGGGCTGCCGCGGTTGGGGCAGACTCGACCTGATGCTCGATGCTCAGGGCAAGCCCTATTTTCTGGAAGCCAATACCGCGCCGGGAATGACCGATCATAGCCTGGTGCCGATGGCGGCGCGCGCAGCAGGCATAAGTTTCGACGAACTGGTTATCGCCATATTGGAGCAGGCTCGTGTGGGATGACGAAGCTCTTCTTGCAAAATGGACTCGCGCAGCGCTGGCGGGTACTGCGATGTTGTTGCTGTGCGGGGGTCTGGTGATGGTATCCAGACTCAAAATGTTCGATTTGCATGAAATAAAAATTATCGGCGCACAGCATGTCACGATGAATCAGGCGAAACTCGTGATACGGCAGTACATTACCGGCAATTTTTTTTCGGTAAATCTCGCTACGGTGCGCGCGGCATTTCTCAAGTTGCCGTGGGCCCGCGATGCGAGCGTGCGGCGGCGCTGGCCGGACGGACTGGAAGTTGTGCTGGAAGAACATAAACCGCTGGCGCGCTGGAACGACAATGCTTTGCTGAACCGTTACGGCGAAGTTTTTACCGCCGCCAGCAATGCCGATTTGCCGCATTTGAGCGGGCCGTCGGGCAGCGAACACGAAGTATTGCAGAGATGGACCGATTTCAGCCGGATATTGAGTCCGTTAAAACGGACGCCGCTCAGCGTGACACTGAACGACAGAAGGAGCTGGTCGCTGGTTATGGACAACGGCGTCACGATAGCCTTGGGCAGCGAGCATCCTGCCTGGAAATTGCAGCGCTGGGTCGGACTGTACCCGGAAATGGAAGCGCAATTGACTGCGCCGGTGGCCGCAGTGGATTTACGGTATCAGAAAGGATTCGCGGTACGGTTGGCGGATAGCGGATCGAGCGATGTGTCGCATGCAGAAAAAAAACAGGGAAAGTCGTTATGAGCAGGCAAAGAGATATGCGCGAACTGATAGTCGGACTGGATATAGGAACGTCCAAAGTCATCGCTATCGTAGCGGAAATACTGCCCGATG
>DAIETB010000115.1:0-4242 GCA_027345925.1 Sulfuriferula sp. | reverse complement strand
ATTTGCGTTGACATTATTTGATTTCAGACCTATTGCCTGTCGTAAGATTTTAGCTGTCGTGCGCTCTTCCATGCCAGCATCGCGATACCTGCCAGCAATAAGCCGCCGAATCCGATAATGACGCTTTTCACGGGGACGCCGGCGAATAATCCGTAGGCGCTTACCATCAGGAGCATAACCAGATTTTCGGCAAAATTCTGAATGGCAAGCGCATGGCCCGTACCCACGCTCCGCTGCCCGCTAACCTGCAATAAGGCGTTGAGCGGCACTACGAACACGCCGCCGCCCATACCCAATACCAGCATCAACAACACGGTCGGCGTAAGCGCGGTCTGCATTGCCAGCGCCAGTATGCACGGCCCTATCAAAAGACCGCCCCAGAAAGCGCGGCGCACGTTGACCAATTTGATAAACAGCCAGGCCAGCGTTGCGCCCAGCACGATGCCTAGCGACAAGACACCCATCAAGGTTGCAGGTGTGCGATTATCGTAAATTTTCAGTGCCAGCGGTACCCACGCAAACAATATCAGGCGCAACGTCGCGCCGCTGCCCCAGAATAAGCTGGTGCCAATCAAACTCATTCGTGCCGCAGGGTCGCGCAGCAAAATTCTGCTTGCCTGCCAGAACTCAGTCAGCAATTCACGCTTAAACCAGTGCGGGCGCTTATCGTCGACAGGAGGAATTTTGAGTATGAACAGATTGGCAATACCTGCGAACACATAAATTCCGGCGATGGCAAACAAAGCAAGATGAATGGAACGGTCTGCCAGCACGCCGCCAAGCACGACGCCCAGCAAAATGGCTGCGATGGTCGACCCTTCCAGCAATGCATTGGCTTTCACCAGCTTATCGCTACCGAAAAACTGGCTCAGGATACCGTACTTGGCGGGAGAATAAATCGCCGCGCCGATTCCTACGCATAAATATGAGGCTATGGGATTCATCCCGCTTAACATCAAACCGGTACCGAGCAGCTTGATTGTATTACCGAGCAGCATGACGCGACTTTTGGGTACTGCGTCGGCAAATGCGCCAACAAAAGGCGCAAAAACGATAAACGGCAAAACAAAGGCAGCTTGAGCCCAACTGATATGAGCCGCTTCACCGAGCATCTTCATGAGGGCGATAGCGGCTACCAGCACGGCATTATCCGCCAGCGCTGACAAAAATTGCGCCAGCAGCAATGCAAGCATCGGCGGCGCGTTCAAACGCAAATCAAGATGTTCGTTGCTATCGTTCATTCCCATTCCATTTTGCAAGGCTGGATTATCGACCGTACCCACACCAATAATGGTATCGCAGCAATATTAATTATTTTGCATGGCACGACAAATTCTTCCTGCCTGCTATCTGCGGCTTGCTTTTGCAGCCCTATGTGAATTTATTACACACCGGAAGCCGGATTTAAATTGGCAGGCTCGCTATAATAACGCCAAGGAGAAACCTATGCGTCCCATTATTTCACTTGTAGCAGCCGTTTCCAGAAATGGCGTTATCGGCATACGTAATTCGCTGCCGTGGCATTTGCCGGCGGATTTACGTTTTTTCAAACAACTTACTCTGGGCCACGCCATCGTAATGGGCAGAAAAACATTCGACTCGATCGGCCGCCCTTTGCCCGGACGCACCAATATCGTCATTTCGCGCGGAACTTATCAAGCGCCGCAGGGAGTGGAAGCGGTCAATTCGATAGACGCAGCAATCGCGCTGTGCGAAGAACAGGGCGAAGTGTTTTTTATCGGCGGCGGGGAAATATTCCAGCAAGCGATGGGAGTCGCCCAACGTTATATCTGACTGAAATCGATATCGACATACCCGACGGCGACGCCTGGTTTCCTGAATTCGACAGAAAAGCATGGACGGAAATCCGGCGCGAATCGCATTATGAGGATGCAGGTCGATATGCGTTCGATTTTGTCGTCTATGAACGCAAAAATAAACAATAATGCAATAAAAAAGGCGCATAAAGCGCCTTTTTTATTTATGCCATACCGTTACCGGAATATTTAGCTCCAGGAACGATTACCGCCGGTACGGCTGCCGCTATTGCCGCTACCGCTCTTGAAACCGCCGCCTGCGCCCTGACCGTCGCGACGGAAACCGCCCGCGTTGGCCGGACGAGCTGTATTTTCACGGCGCGGTGCGCTGTTATTGCCATTAGCGTTGCCGCTGGCAGGCTGGCTCCAGCTATTGCCGTTGACAGCACCGGCGGCGTTCCCGGCGCCACGTCCCGCGCTACCGGAATTGCTGCTATTGCTGTTATTACCGTAACGGTTCTCGTTATTGCCGTAACCGCCACGGCGCTGTTCGCCTTGACCGGCAGGGCGTCCGCGACTGTTCGATGAACTGGGGCGACCGCTCGGCGCACCGGTGCGGGGCTTGATCCTGGGTTCGAGTCCTTCTATAACTTGCGCCGGAATCAATTGACCGGTAAAGCGCTCTATCCGCTTTAATTGCATGCTATCGCGAGGACTGGCCAAAGACACCGCAATTCCCGACGCGCCGGCCCGACCGGTACGACCGATGCGATGGACGTAATCTTCAGGGTTTTTCGGCAAATCGTAATTAATGACGTGCGTCACACCGGGAACATCCAGACCGCGCGCTGCGACATCCGTCGCTACCAGCAGCCGGATCGAACCGTGACGCATTTGCGTGATTGTACGATTACGCGCACCTTGATGCATATCGCCGTGCAATGCGGCGACTTTGTGCCCCGCCGCTTGCAAATCGTCGGCCAATGTATCGGCATCGCGCTTGGTCGCGGTGAATATGATCGCCTGATTAATATCCACATCATTGATAATATGGGTCAATACGCGATTCTTATGCGACAGGTCGTCTACATAATGCATATGCTGGGCAATGTTTTCATGACGAGCCTGCTGATGCGCGATTTCGATACGCTTGGGCGTTTTAAGCAATTCGGTCGCCAGGCGTGCGATGTTGCCCTCGAACGTCGCCGAAAACATCACCGTTTGACGGGTTGCCGGCGTCGCCATGGCAATCCGTTCGACGTCGTCGAAAAAGCCCATGTCGAGCATCCGGTCAGCTTCGTCCAGGATCAGCATTTCCAGCCGCGAGAAATCGATGCGACCGCGTTCGATATGATCGATCAGCCGGCCCGGTGTGGCGACCAGAACTTCAAAAGGCTGCGACAGCATTTTGTTCTGGATAGGATAAGGCATGCCGCCCAGCACGCTGACGACTTTAACGCGGCGCAAATGCTTGCTGTATTTTTCGGCTGCCGCAGTCACCTGCAAAGCCAGTTCGCGAGTAGGGGTCAACACCAGAATGCGCGGTCCGCGACCGGCGACTGGGCTGGGAGTGGAGAGTTTTTCCAGCGCGGGCAGCATGAATGCTGCGGTTTTGCCGGTACCGGTTTGCGCCGAGGCAAGCAGGTCGTGGCCCGCAAGAATTAACGGAATAGCTTCCAGCTGGATAGGGGTAGCCTGAGTGTAGCCCGAATCGACTACCGCTTTGACTAAAGATTCGTTAAGACCGAGATTTTCAAAAGACACAGAATGATTCCTTATAATAAAACGCAATGCATAGCCGAACAGCCTGGCTATACAATAACCATCCACTGCCGGCGCGAAAACATCGTCGCTAACCGGGTGGATCTGCGCTTTCAGGAATAATTCTGCCGAAACGCCATAAGGTCAGGGATCGATGGCGTGTAGATAAACACGCACCCAATCAAAGTACGGCAACAAAAATATCCGCTGCTTCGGTACGTTTGAACTGGAAGCTGGTATTCTACACCATCAGGATATTTAATCAAGAGATTCCGTATATTTTAATAATTCCTCAACATTAACCGTGCTATAATTTTCGGTTTATTCAGACCGGAAGCAAACATGTCTCGCGCGCTCAGAAATATCGCCATCATCGCTCACGTCGATCACGGCAAAACTACTTTAGTCGACAAACTCCTGCAGCAGTCGGGCACCTTCGCCGCCCACCAGTCCGTCACCGAACGCGTCATGGACAGCAACGATCTTGAAAAAGAACGCGGCATAACCATTACGGCCAAAAATACGGCTCTGGTCTATAACGGCCATCACATCAATATCGTCGACACGCCGGGTCACGCCGATTTTGGCGGCGAAGTCGAACGCGTACTTTCGATGGTCGACGGCGTATTGCTATTGGTCGACGCCGTGGACGGCCCCATGCCGCAGACCCGTTTTGTCACGCGCAAAGCGCTGAGCCTCGGCCTCAAACCCATTGTCGTGGTAA
>DAIETB010000103.1:0-12617 GCA_027345925.1 Sulfuriferula sp. | reverse complement strand
GGCGCGCCATCATGTTGCCTTTTTCCGTCCATGAGCCGCTATATACCCAGCATCCCGAAGATGTGGTGCCATCGTCTTTCAGCTGGGTGAAATTTTCCAGTTGCTCGCCGGCCTTGACCAGGATTTTGGTCGGATCCTTGGGGTCTTTGAGATCCGCAAGCGCTTTGCCGTTGTATTCCTGAGCCAGTTCACGCGGGTCCGGTATGTCGGGAATGGCGTAATTCCAGGTCAGGTTCAGTATTGGATCCGGAAACGCTCCGCCTTCTTTTTTATACAAGGCGCGCAGGCGCAGGAAAATGCCGGAAATGATTTCCGGGTCGCCTTTTGCCATACCGGGCGGATCCGCCGCTTTCCAGTGCCATTGCATCCAGCGGCTGCTGTTGACCAGCGAACCGTCCTCTTCGGCAAAACAGGTAGAAGGCAGGCGGAAAACTTCGGTCTGAATCTGGCTGGCGTCGACATTGTTGTATTCGCCGAAATTGCTCCAGAATTCCGAAGTTTCCGTCGCGAGCGGATCGATAATCACCAGATATTTCAGCTTGGCCAGCGCACCGCCGATTTTTGCCTTGTTGGGAAACGCAGCCAGCGGATTGAAGCCCTGACAGAAATAGCCGTTGATTTTTCCGTTGTGCATATCTTCGAAAACTTGCAGCACATCGTGAACTTTGTCCAGTTTCGGTAGCCAGTCATAGCAGAAATTATTGTCTTTGCTAGCAGCGTCACCGTACCAGGCTTTCATCAGGCTCACGAAAAATTTGGAATAATTCTGCCAATACGACATTTGCCCGGGCCGAATAGGAGGGTAGGCACGTTTGGCAAGATAAACCGAGTACTTGACTTCTTTTTCGGCAGGCAGCGTCAGATAACCCGGCAATGCGCTGGAAAGCAGCCCGAGGTCGGTCAATCCCTGAATGTTGGAATGTCCGCGCAACGCATTGACGCCGCCGCCCGACAAGCCGATATTGCCCAGCAGCAGTTGGACCATCGCGGCGGTACGGATCATCTGCGTGCCGACCGTATGTTGGGTCCAACCCAGCGCATACATGATCGTCATTACTTTGTCCGGAACATGCGTCGCCGCAATCATTTCATAAACTGTCTGGATCTGCGCTTCGGGGGTACCGCAGATATTATTGACCGCCTCTAGCGTATACCGAGCGTAATGATGTTTCATCAGATTGAATACGCATCGCGGATTCTGCATGGTTTCGTCGACTTGAGCGTAACCGTCGTCGCCGAAGACGTAGGTCCAGCTGGATTTGTCGTATTTTCGTTGCCCCGCATCGTAACCGGAAAACAGGCCTTCTTCGAAATCGTAGTCAGGGTTTACCAGAAACGTCGCGTTCGTATAATTCTTGACTTATTCGTGCTGAATTTTGTCGTGCGTAAGCAAATAATTGATCAAGCCGCCGAGAAATGCAATGTCCGTGCCGGTACGTATGGGCGCATAATAATCCGCTACCGCCGCCGACCGGTTGAAACGGGGATCGATGACAATCAGTTTGGCCTGATTATGCGCCTTGGCTTCCGCCACCCATTTAAAACCGCAAGGGTGGGCTTCGGCAGCATTGCCGCCCATAATCAGCACCAGATCGGCATTTTTAATGTCGACCCAGTGATTGGTCATCGCGCCGCGACCGAACGTAGGGGCAAGACTTGCCACCGTAGGTGCGTGTCAGACGCGTGCCTGGTTATCGAAACAAAGCATCCCCGTACTGCGGATAATTTTATGCGTTAAATAGCCGCTTTCGCTGGATGAAGCCGATGCAGCGAGAAAACCGGTACTCAGCCAGCGATTAACTGTCGTTCCCTGGTCGTTGGTGGCAATGAAGTTGCGATCGCGGTCGTCTTTCATCAGTCGGGCGATCCGGCTGTAGGCTTCATCCCAGGAAATGCGTGTCCATTCGGTAGCGCCGGGAGCGCGATATTCAGGATACTGAAGTCGGTTTGGACTGTGGACGAAATCGAGCAGGCCAGCGCCTTTAGGGCATAAAGTTCCGCGATTGACCGGATGATCCGGATCACCTTCGATATGGATAATGGAAGATTTTGCGTTTTTCGCCTTGTCTCCCAGGCTATAGATCAGGAGACCGCAACTGACCGAACAATAGGGACAGGTATTGCGCGTCTCCGTGGTGCGCAGAAGTTTGAATTCACGCACTTCCGCCAGCGCAGCGGTAGCGGAAAAGCCCATAGCTGCCAGACTGGAAACACCTAGGCTTGAGGTGCAAATTTTCAGGAATTGCCTTCGGTTGAGTTGCATTACTTCCTCCACTGCATGAATGAATTATGGTAACGACAGCGAAATATCACAGGAGCGAACTTGCGGCATTAATTTTCCGTTCGCTGAAACAAAACTATACGAAAACAAGAAATTCAATCTTTCGCCCCGGTTGTATCTCCTTAAATAAAGTTAATACCAGAAATAGTTAAATGTCAATTTACATATTTGACCCGATTTTTTTTTGTGGTTAAATGGTTTGAGGGACGATTTAGCGGCTACGCTGCCGGAAAGTCGGCAATTATGCTGTCCGTTCATTAACCGTTAAACATAGGCTGAAGGTAAGGAGACAGGGCATGAAAATCGGATTTATCGGATTAGGGCGCATGGGTTCGGGTATGGTGTCGCGCCTTTTGGAAACGGGTCATGAGGTAATCGTGTTCAATCGTACGGCGGAACGTATGCGCGAACTGGTGGCGCAAGGCGCGACGGGAGCGAAAACGATTGCTGAATGCTGCGAGGCCGAAGCAGTGTTTTCGATGCTGGCAAATGATGCCGCGGTAGAAGACACTACATACGGAGCCGATGGACTTCTTGCCCATCTCGAACCTCATGCCGTGCATATTTCCTGTAGTACGATCAGCGTCGCGCTGGCGGAAAAACTCGCGCTAGCGCATGCCGAAAAGCGGCAGCATTTTGTTTCGTCCCCGGTTTTCGGACGACCGGATGCTGCTGCAGCAGGCAAGCTGTTTCTTGTCCTCGGCGGCAATGCGAAGGTGATTGCTCGTTTGCAGGCTGTATTCGATGATCTAGGGCAACGCTCCTACCGGATGTCTGACGAACCGTCGAAAGCGAATCTGGTTAAATTAAGCGGCAATTTCCTGATCGCTACCGTGATCGAATCTCTGGGCGAAGCGATGGCGCTGGCGGAAAAAGGCGGCGTAGACAGACATCAATATCTCGAATTATTGACATCGAGTATTTTTAACGTGCCGATCTACAAAAATTACGGCGGAATGATTGCCGATCGCAGTTTCGAGCCTGCGGGTTTTGCGGCTGAACTCGGGCAGAAAGACATGCGACTGGTACTGGCTGCTGCGGAAACGTTAAAAGTACCGCTGCCTTTTGCCGGTATTCTGCGCGATCGATTTATCGAACTGGCCGCTCAGGGCGATGAAACGCTGGACTGGTCGGCGGTAGGTGGTCTCGCGGCGAAGGCGGCGGCGTTGCTTCCCGACTGATGGCTTATCATGATCATTCGAGAACGGCCGTCAGGTCTGAAACTGTTTTTTGTCATTCGCGGATCGGTGTTAAGGCAAATCTGGATTGCTTTGCTGGTCAACGTTCTTCTTGCGATATGGGTAATGCTCAACCATGGCAGGTTTTTCGGCTTTAAGATCACATTGTCGGCTATTCCGTTTACGATTATGGCGTTGCCGTTGGCGATCTTTCTCGGGTTTCGTAACAATGCAGCCTACGACCGTTACTGGGAAGGACGCAAGCTGTGGGGAGAGATTATTGTACAAAGCCGGAATTTTGCGCGTATATGTCTTGGCCTGGTCAATCCGGCGGTTCCGCTGACAACGGCTGCCGGATTGGAAGATGCCCGTATTCGCATGATTTATCGCGTTATCGCTTTTTCTCACGCATTGCGCCATCATTTGCGCGAAACCGATGCCAGTAACGATCTCTTGAACCTGCTGGAAAAAAACGAGTGGCTGTTGCTCGATAAAGTCTCGAATATTCCGGATTTCCTGCTGCAGCGTACGGGACAGGATTTACGCTTGTGCCTGAACGAAGGGCAAATTGAAATCCTGCTTGCGGTCGCCATCGACAAGACGGTATCGGCAATGAACCGCGCGGCAGTTTCCTGTGAACGGATCAAAAATACACCCGTGCCTTTTTCCTATACGCTGTTGTTGCACAGAACGGCGTATCTGTATTGTTTTCTGCTGCCGTTCGGTCTTGTCGATACGATAGGATTCATGACCCCTTTTGTCGTCGGGATTGTGGCTTATACTTTTTTCGGCCTCGACGCACTGGGAGATGAAATCGAAGAGCCTTTCGGCAATGCTGCCAATGATCTGCCGCTGGATGCGCTTTGTCGGACTATAGAAATCAGTCTGCGGGAGGCGATGGGTGAGAATCATGGGTTAATGCCTTTGATTCCGGTGAATTACTGCCTGACGTAGCTGAATATTTCCCGGATTAGACCTTGCGTTCGATAACGCATAGAGTGGGCACGGAAATCAGGAGGATGATTATTTACCCTTATTTGCTGGAGTAAATTATGACTTCCTCTAAATTAACCGGTAAGAAAATTGCTATCGTAGCGGAAAACGGATTTGAAGAAGTGGAACTGACCAGCCCACGGCAAGCGCTCGAAGAAGCCGGCGCTACCGTTCATGTCATTTCCAGGCAGCATAAGCTGAAAGCCTGGGATACCGATCACTGGTCGATAGAAATTCCGGTGGATGTCAACCTCGAACAGGCCGACAGTAAGGATTACGATGCGCTGATGATACCGGGCGGCGTCCTCAATCCCGACAAGATGCGGATGGAAAAGGATTATATCGATTTTGCGGCCGGTTTTTTAAAGAAAGACAAACCGGTAGCAGCAATCTGCCACGGACCCCAGTTATTGATTGAAACCGGAATGATGAAGGGCAAGGATATGACGTCATATCCATCGCTGAAAACCGATATGATCAACGCCGGAATTAACTGGCATGACAAGGAAGTCGTAAAAGATCATCGATTGGTCACTAGCCGCAGCCCAAAGGATCTGCCTGCTTTCAATCAGGAGATGATCAAGGAATTCGCTGGTCACGCTTAATCTGCAATCCGGCGGTGATGACGTGACGTTAAATAGTGTCGGCGGGTTCGTACCGGTTGCCGGGGCCGAAAGCCCGGCATTTTCCCCTGTCGAGGCAGGACGCGGTACTGGTGCTGCGAGAGAGGTAGGCTCAGTCTGGGTGCTAACCTTTCTGCGTCTTTCAATCGCCGACATCGATAGATATATTAATGTCTTCCGTTGAAGCTACGGGTTTGTCGGCTTGAGTCGCCGGAAAAAACCGCCATGTTTTCAGCGTATTCAGAATGATTTGATTGACCCGCGGATTGGGTGCCGATTTGAGTAACTCGACCGTCACGCTGCCGTCTTCGGCGATATGAAATCGCGCCACGATTACGACATGCATGGTTTCGTCGCGCAGATCTTCCGGCAAGACTGGGTTAGGCTGATAGATAGCATGCGCTCCCAGTGATTGAGTGCCATTTTCTGAATCGGATTTTGGGTTCCCGGATACTGGCGGTGCGGAAGCAGGCGGAGGTGGATTTGCTGCTTTAGGCGGAGCAGGCGCAGGATTTGCTGCCGCAGTGGGCGGAACGGCGTGCGTTGTTGCCTGATGCGTTATCGGCGGAGCAGGTGCCGGTTTGGTTGCGGGTGTAAGAGCCGTTTCGGGTTTTGAAACCGGGGGTCGAGCCGGTTTAATGCGATGCGGGGCCGGAGAAGAGATTGCCTTTCTGGCTGCCGGCTGTGCGGGCGGCAATTCTACGATACGGGCGTCTATGGGCAACGGCGCCGGAAGGACAGGCGGCTTGTTCGCCAGATAAACGCTGATTGCCCACAATACGAGCAGCCACAAGACGATGGCAGGCGGCCAAGACCACCATACCATGCGCGGTGCCGATTTTTGCTGACGGTCATTCATGCGCCACCGCTATCAGGAAATGTCCGGCTCCGGCAGCGCGCGCCTGCAGCATGGCGCGTACCACTATGCCTTGAGGCGCTTTATCGTCGGCCGCGACGACAATATCCTTGCCGGCTGTCGTCAGCAGGGGTTTAAGTGTGCCGGCCAGACTGGCCAAGGTGACCGGGCGACGGTTGACAAGAATTTTACCCTCGGCGGTAATGGTTAGCGTCAGCGGTTTTTCGGCGCTTAATTGCTCTGCCTTGCCTGACGGCAAATTGACTTTCAGCGCATCGAGATGCTGCATGGACAGCGATGCCAGCATAAAAGTCGCCAATAAAAAAAACATCACGTCTATCATGGGAATGATTTCGATCCGGCCCTTGCGCTGAACTCTGGCTTTACGCAGTTTCATTGATCGTCTCCTCCTGATCGAGACGGATATGATCGATCATGCGTGTTCCCAGGCGTTCCATTTCATCCATGATTTGCGCTTGCAACCGGGAAAAATAGTTAAATCCGAACAGGGAGACGAGCGCGATGAACAAGCCGACCGCAGTAGCGATAAGGGCTTGGGCAACTCCGCCGGTGACGCCGGTCGGATTGACCAGACCGTTGCTGCCGATTAGCTGAAAGGCATGCATCATGCCGGCGATAGTGCCCATCAATCCCAGAAGCGGTGCGGCGGTAACAATGGTTTCGAGTACCCACAGGCGGCGCGACAGGACGGTTTCTATCTGCTGCGCCTCGTCGGCTGCCCGCGATTCAGTCCACCAGTACGGTCGATTTCGGTTGCTGATTATTACATCAAAAAAACGTCTGAAATAATTGTTTTTATGAAGAGTTTCGGATTTTTTTTCCACGTCGTCCCAGACGAAACCGTATGTTTCTATCAAGGTCAGCAGCTCGTTCGAAAGACGCGCATAACGCCAATAAAGAAGAGCTTTTTCCAGCATGATTGCAAAAGCGGCGATGGCGAGAAATGACAGGGGAAGCATCATTGCTCCGCCCAGTTTGAGTGCCAGTAAATTTTCGTGTAAATCGTTCATGCTTGTCTCCATCGTGAATTGCGGCAGGCAACGTGCTGCATGGGTTGTGTCAGAAAAATTTGTCGGCGCTGAAGTAGATAGCCCGGCGCGGACCGAATTGAGGTGCGCCGACGCCTATGCCGGTACCGTCGCGAATTTCATAGGCGGTATCGAATACGTTCAGGATACTGATCCTGCCGTCGACTTTGCCGATTTCGGCGACATTGAAACTATGGGTGACCGCGACGTTAACCTGGGTATAGCCGGGCAAATGAGAGGTGTTGGCGAAGCCGCTGCGCAGACCGCTGCCATACAGCGCATCGGCGCTGTATGTGCTGCCCTGCCAGAGATAAGCCGTACCCATCGATGCCGTATAACGCTGATCGTGATCGAGATGTACCCAGTTGTTGGCGATATAATTCAATTCGCTGGGCGCAAAATTGTATTGCGAGGAAGTGATGTTTTTACCCAGTGCCATGGCTCGCGCCAGATTGAAGTAGGCTGAAAAATTATCCTTGCGATAATTGGCGGTCAGTTCCGTACCGTAAATTTTGCCGAGCGCGTAATTGAACGGAGTGTATATCAAGGCCGAACCGAACTGTCCTTCGTCGAGCAGATTGGTGATGGATTCGTAATAGCTGTCTATGCCTACAGTGAGAGCGGGATTTACTTGCTGGCTTAACCCTATGTCGTAATAGTCGCTGTTTTCAGGCTTGACCTGGTTGTTAAGTAAACCGCCTGGAGGCGCTGCTGTCGTGCCCATCGAGTCGGCGATCGTTTGTCCGCTGATCAATTCGCTGGGCGGAGGGGTGAAATAATGAGCGTATCCGGCGTGTACCGTGGTGCTCGGAGTAAGTTGATAAACTGCGTTTAATCTGGGGCTGACCTGATTGCCGGTGACATACGCGTCGACCTGATCGTAGCGCAGGCCGTAATTGATCGTGAGTTTGTCCAGAGGCTTCCATTCGTCCTGGGCATAGACTCCGTACAGCATGGCGATTTTGCTGTTGTTATCGGTATAGCCAACCGGCGTCGTGCTGGTCTGCATGCCTTGGGCGTTGGCAGGAAACGCCAGTATGTCTGCGTTATTCACCAGTTGATCGGCGCTGACATAGATACCGCTGCGAAACGTATGCTGTGCGTCGAGATGGTAGCTGGTATCGACCTGCAAACCGTTTTCCCGGCTGCTGCGCAGGACTTGCGACGATACGCCGGTATAAAGCAGGTCGCCGTTGACGTCGGGGGTAAACATGACTTCCGAATAACGGCTGAAAGTAGATATCTGGTAATCAAACTTGTCGCCCAGCGTTCCCTGCAGTGCGACGATGCCGTAATGAGTGATCTCCCGCTGCTGATCGTTCAGATACTGCGAAGGATCGCTGGCGACGCCGTTTAACGCATAATTTTGCGTCTGATCGGGCGAATTGGGAATCTGGAACCGGTTATCGGATGTTCCCAGGATTAAACTCACCCGGGAAGTGTCGTTCAAGGCGTAGGAAAAATAGCCGAACCCTTTGTTCTGAGTGGTGACGTCGTGAATTGCGTTGACGGAAGGGGTCGGATTTTCTATGCCCAGATCGTTTTTAAGAATGGAAGCATCGATAAAATAGCTGAGTTTTCCCTGATGGCCGCGCAGTTCTCCGGAAATCTCGCGGGTGTCGTTACTGCCTGTCATGACGCCGATTTGGCCGCCGTTATCGAAGGCTCCGGTTTTGGTATGGATATCGACTATGCCTGCGGTATGATCGCCGTATTGAGCGGGCAATGTTCCGGTTAGCAGGGTAATGCTGTCGGCGAAATGCGCATCCAGCGTTTGACCGAAACCGGTAATGGATTCGGGCAGAATGATATTGTTGATACGGTATTGCACATTGGCGTGATCGCCCCGTATGTGCAATTGACCGAAAGAATCCTGCGCTACGCCGGGCGCCTGCAATAAAACCTCATTAAGCGGGGTGTCGGCCCCTTGAGGTAATTGTGCGATATCTCGAGCCGTAATATGATAACTGCTGCCGCCGGTTTCCGTATCGATTTTGTTGCGTACGCGATCCTGTTTGCTGGCGCTGATGTGTAATGTCAGCGCCTTGAGTCCTGCCAGCGTCATTAAGCTGTATTTGCCGGCGGTTGCCGTTAACGTAACGATAGCAGTGCCTTTGCGGTATTGGGGGGCTGTGGCTATCAGGGCGTATACGCCGGGACGAATATTGGTAAAGCTGAAATGGCCGCTATCATCGCTTAACGTCGAAGCCAGGATTTTGCCGTTAGCTGCCTGTACTTTGATCGAAACGGCAGCAAGAGGTTTTCCTAACGCATTGTTAATTTCCCCGTCTATATGTCCTGCCGCTATATTGGCGGCGTAGACCGACGCGGCTCCCATCAGCGCAGGAATGGCGGCTGCTGCGGACGTCAAACTGATTTTCATGCATATGCTCCAAGCATAGAACAGAATATTTCCGCTCATGAAATTCATGAGCGGCGCTTGCTAGCGGAAAAAAATCAAATGACGGGCGGGGCTTGTGAACGGGGGCAGGGTAATCGCTGCTGCAGCAGAAAATCGTTCAGCGGTTTGCGCTGCAGCAGCGCATAGACGAAATATAGACTTACGAGCAAAAGCGCATTGGAAGCAGCCGGAGGATCTCCGGTAAAATTATGGCCGAGCTGACACGCGGCACAATGGTCGGTAGTGGTATTGAGGTCGTGGTGATGCTGCGTCAGGGCGAACAGCTGCAGGCTCAGCAGGGCAGCCAGAAAAAAAAGTACGCCGCGTTTCAGCGTATATTGACTAGAAAATAAATTGCGATCACATTGCATTCAAAGAGTCTAAAAGCGCATATCAGTTTCGTCAACTGTTTGCATTGAATTTCCAACCGATTGCGTACTCTTGGCATTCGGGTTTCGATAGCCCAATATGCAATGGCCGGCAATCGTCACTGTAGCGCTAAGTCAGTCTTATTCTTCATCAGTACTGGTATCAATCGTAATTTGTCGAGAAGGCGACAAAGTTGAAATTGCATGTTTGAATATGGCCTGGCTGACATTGTCATGCCCTTTCAACATTACCATATATTGATCAAACGATTCTATCTTACCTACTAATTTGATGCCGTTTACCAAAAACACAGAGACTAGCACATGTTCTTTACGTAAGGCATTGAGGAATTGATCCTGTAGGTTTTTCATTTTTTGAGCCATCCACTATAACGGGATAAAACCGCCTCCGGCCGAAACAGTCGACCGGAGGCGGCATTAATCATTGTTTATTGTACTTTAGCATTTGCGCGTAATTCTGTAACTAATTTTTTCACCATTTGCTGTTCCATGTCAGTCCGCAATTGATCTTTAACCTGATCGTACGGAGGGAACTTCAGATCGCGGATATCTTCGACCTGAATAATATGCCAGCCGAACTTGGTATGTATCGGGGTTTTGGTATACTCGCCTTTTTTGAGCTGAGCCATTGCATCGGCAAATTCCTTGACGAGGTTGCCGGGAGCTACCCAGCCCAGTTCCCCGCCGTTAGACGCGGAGGAGTCTTTGGAATCTTTTTTGGCAAGTTCCGTAAAACTGGCTTTTTTGTTCAGTTTTGCAATGATATCTTTAGCTTCGGCTTCGTTATCGACGAGTATGTGCCGGACTTTGTATTCCTTGGTCCCCATCATTGCCTTGACGCGGTCATATTCCGCTTTCATGGCCGATTCGCTGACAGGATGAGCTTTTATATAACTGGCAATATAGGTTTGAGCCAGCATCTGGGTTTTGGCCAGTTGCAAGCGCAATTTGAAGCTGGGATCATTACTCAATCCGCTCTTTTCTGCCTGTTGCGCAAGGATTTCAGCATTGATCAGGCTGTCGCGCAATGCTGCTGCGGTTTGATCGTTGACCGGCTGGCCCTGGGCTGCGCGATCCTGCTTGACCATATCGAATTCTGCTTGAGGAATCGGTGTGCCGTTTACAACCGCCATGACTTTTCCGGAACTGGCGGCCGTTTGCGCAGCGGGTTTGGTAGCGGAGGATTTATTGTCTTCCGCCGCATTGCAGCCGGTCAGCGCGGTTAAACTCATCGCACAAACGGTGGCAATTACGATTTTTTTCAAATGCATGTGTCTTCCTTTTGAGTGGGGTTATAGAATTTCTTCAGGACACTGGGCAGTTATGCTAAGTGCATGAATTTTATTATGCATTAAATCACCTAATGTTGCATATACCAAGCGGTGACGCGCCAGGGTATTCTTTTGGGAAAATGTTCCGGAAACGATATGCAGGCGGTAGTGGCCGCCGCCTGAGCGTGCTCCGGCATGTCCGGCATGTTGAGCGCTTTCGTCCGTGATTTTAAGGATGTCCGGCTGTAATGAGGCCAGTTTTTCGCGAATTAGTTCCACAGTGCTCATCAGGGCAGGACTTTCTTGAAAGGTTTTACCTCGACTTTGGCGTAGACTCCGGCATGAACATAAGGGTCGTCAGCCGCCCAGGCCCGGGCCGCTACGAGCGAATCGAAACCGGCTACGATCAGGCTGCCGCTGAAGCCGGCCGGACCGGGATCTGGGCTGTCGATGGCAGGGAAGGGACCAGCCAGCAAAAGACGGCCTTCGTCCCGGAGCGCGTCAAGGCGCTCCAGATGGGACGGCCGGGCGCTTAACCGCTTCGGCAGGCTGTCTGCATTATCTTCGCTTATGATGGCATACCAGCTAGTCATGTTTTTTGTTGTCCAGATATTTGTTAAGTACTATGCCTTGTCCTATTATAAATATAAACATCATGGCAGTACTACCGAACAATTTAAAATTTACCCACACATCCGTGCTGTAAGTGAGGGCGACGTAACGGTTTACAAGACCCATGACAATAAAAAAAATCGCCCAACTCAGGTTAAGTTTACGCCAGACCCGCTCCGGCAGTGTGATTTGTTCGGAAAGCATGGAGCGGATTATATTTTTTTTGAACAAAAGCGGACTTGCCAGCAAGGTAATGGCGAACAACCAGTATAAGGCGGTGGGTTTCCATTTAATAAATGTATCGTTATGGGAAACCAGTGTTGCGCCTCCGAGTACGATTACGATACCGAGACTGATCCACATCGCGATATCGACTTTTTTATGGCGGATAAGCAAATATCCTATCTGAACGATGCTGGCGACGATGGAGACCGCAGTGGCGATATAAATACCGCCGAATTTATAGGCGATAAAAAACAGCAGGATCGGAAATAAATCAAACAGGAATTTCATAAATCGTTGCCTTTGACCTAATGCCGGGTAACCCAGCGGTTAAAATAATCCTGTACCATTTCCCGCACGGGTGGCGAAAAACTGTCTTTTTGTACTTGTTGCAAGCCTTGTTCGAAAAATGCGGGACAATCTTCCGGCAGATTCCGGCCCAATGTATCGTAGGCCCTTTTCATCAGCTCGGTATCCTGGCTACGCGTGGCAACGATGGCGTAATTCAGGTTTAGTATGCGCCACGGACGTGTCGGGTCGCTTTTTTCAAGGTCGGCTTTAATGTCCGGCGCCGTATGCTCTATGGTGTCGCTGATCACTTGCGCCAGCGCCGTGAGCGTGACGGCTTCCTGGGTCAGATTGGCGCTGGCGGCCAGGCTGTTGACGATGGGTTCCAGCGTACGCAGTTCGCCGCCATGGCGAATTATCCAGTGAGCGACTCCCAGTGCGGTTTTTTCGATAT
>DAIETB010000026.1:0-8959 GCA_027345925.1 Sulfuriferula sp. | reverse complement strand
ATTTGGGACGAATATTGCGACTGGTATCTGGAACTGGCGAAAGTGCAGCTTAACGGCGGCGATGCAGACGCGGCGCGCGCCACCCGCCGGACTTTGATCCGCGTGCTCGAAGCCGCGCTGCGCCTCGCTCATCCCATTATTCCGTTCATTACCGAAGAGCTCTGGCAAACTGTCGCCCCGCTGTGCGGCAGGCACGGCGACAGCATCATGACGCAGGCTTATCCGGTCGCCGATACCGGCAAAATCGATACCGCAGCCGACCGCCGCATCGCCCTGCTGAAAGAAATCATCGCCACGACACGCGGACTGCGCGGCGAAATGAACCTGTCTCCGGCGCTGAAAGTGCCGCTGGCGATAAGCGGCGATATCGCGCTGTTAACCGGCTTCGTACCCTATATCGCCGCGCTCGGCAAACTGAGCGAAGTCAAGATTGCGGACGAACTGCCGCCTGGCGACGCCCCGGTCGCGATTGTCGGCGAGATCCGGCTCATGCTGCTGGTCGCCATCGACCAGGAAGCGGAAACGGCACGGCTGAACAAGGAAATCGTCCGTTTGCAGGGTGAAATCGACAAATGCGCCCAAAAACTGGGCAATCCCGGTTTCGTCGCCCGCGCCCCCGCAGCCGTCGTCGCACAGGAAAAACAGCGTGCCGACGATTTCAGGGCGACGCTGGAAAAACTCAAACAGCAGATCGAACGGCTTGCTGGCTGACGCCATGCAGCGCTGGGATATTTTCTGCGCTGTCATCGACAATTACGGCGACGCCGGCGTCAGCTGGAGGCTGGCGCGCCAGCTGACCGGGGAGCACGGCATTGCCGTCCGGCTGTGGATAAACGACTTGCGCCCTTTAGCGGCAATATGCCCGGACATCGATGCGACGCTGTCCAATCAGACCTGTCGCGGCGTGGAAGTTCGCCGGTGGTCCGACGACTTTCCCGCCGTCGAACCGGCCGACACGGTCATCGAAACGTTCGCCTGCGAATTGCCCGCAGCCTACCTCGCCGCGATGGCCGCCGCCGAACCGGCGCCGCGCTGGATCAATCTGGAGTATCTCAGCGCGGAAAACTGGGTGAGAGGCTGTCACCGCTTGCCATCGCCGCATCCGCGCCTGCCCTTGTCCAAACATTTCTTTTTTCCCGGTTTTTTTCCCGATACCGGGGGCTTGCTGCGCGAAGCGCATCTGCTGGAGCAACGACGCGCATTTCAGGCTTGCGCCGGACAGCAGACGGAATTCTGGCGCGAGCTGAGTTGCGAACCGACCGCCGCGGCCTTGAAAGTGTCGCTGTTCGGTTATGAAAACCCGGCGCTGCCGGATTTATTGCAGGCGTGGAGCGACCATCCGGCGCCGGTCTGGTGCACCCTGCCGCAAAGCCGTTTAAGCGCATCGGTCGCCGCATGGTTCGGCGCAGCCGAAGTCTGGCAATCCGGCAGTCTGACCGTACAGAGGCTTCCTTTTCTCGATTCGGAGCGCTACGACCGATTATTATGGGCCTGCGATCTCAATTTCGTCCGCGGCGAAGATTCGTTCGTACGGGCTTTATGGGCCGGACGTCCGCTGGTCTGGCAGATCTATCCGCAGCACGACGCCGCGCATCACGTCAAGCTGGCGGCCTTCCTCGATCTGTATCGACAGGGCCTCAATGAAGAAAATACAGCGGCTCTGCATGACTTCTGGCAAGCCTGGAACGGCATCGATGAGCGCCCGCTCAACTGGAAAGCATGGCAATACAGTCAGCCGGCGCTGCTCCGTCATCATGAACTTTGGCTGGAACGATTAACGGCGCAAACTGATTTGGCAGCGAATTTGGTGAAATTTACCAGTATCGGGTAAAATAGCCCGATATTTTTCCCTCTACCCTCTTCTGGAACAGGAACAGCACATGAAAACAGCACAAGAATTACGCGCCGGCAATGTATTTATGGTCGGCTCGGATCCGATGGTGGTACAAAAAGCCGAATTCAGCAAATCGGGACGAAACGCTTCGGTAGTCAAAATGAAAATGAAAAGCCTGCTCAGCGGGGCCAGCACCGAAGCGGTCTACAAAGCCGACGAAAAATTCCCCATCGTCCAGCTCGATTACAAGGATTGCACTTATTCCTATTTCGCCGATCCGATGTACGTATTCATGGACGCGGAATTCAACCAGTACGAAATCGAAGCGGAAAACATGGGCGATGCGTTAAATTATCTTGAAGATGCCATGCCGCTTGAGGTAATGTTCTACAATGGCAAAGCCATCTCGGTAGAAATGCCCAACACGATCGTACGCGAAGTCATTTATACTGAACCGGCAGTACGCGGCGATACCTCGGGCAAGGTCCTGAAACCCGCAAAAATCTCTACCGGTTTTGAAATCGCGGTCGCCGCTTTCGTCGAAATCGGCGATAAAATCGAAATCGATACCCGCAACAACGAATTCAAGCGTCGCGTTAACTGACATTCATTGCCGTATGCCTGTCTTCTGAACGACGGTTGCTTATTTTCCCATCCCGCGCACAGCGGGACTAAAGCAGCTTAGGCTGCTTTTTATTTCAGAGGAGTTTGCGTGCTCACCGCCGATCAATTATTAACCGAATTATTGGAACGCGCCTGCAGTTTGACGGCTACCGAGACGATTGCAACCGAAGCAGCCTTGGGGCGGATACTCGCAGATGCCGAAATCTCGACCCTCAACGTTCCGCCTCTCGATAACAGCGCGATGGACGGCTATGCCGTGCGGGCCGCCGAATGTCGCATCGACGGCATCCTGCCGGTTTCTCAGCGCATTCTCGCCGGACAGATCGGCGAGCCCCTGCAAAACGGGAGCGCGGCGCGCATTTTTACCGGCGCACCGATACCCGAAGGAGCCGACGCGGTAATCATGCAGGAGCATTGTCGCGCGGAAGCTAACACGGTTCAATTGCTACGCTCCGTACAAACAGGCGAAAACATACGCCGTGCCGGCGAGGATATCGTCGAAGGCGATACCATTCTGGAACGAGGCACGCGTCTGCATGCCGCGCACATGGGTCTGGCAGCTTCGGTAGGGCGTGCCGGACTGACCGTATTCCGCCGTCTCAAGGTCGCCAGTTTTTCTACCGGCGACGAACTGGCGCAACCGGGCAGCGCATTGAAAGCCGGACAAATCTATAACTCCAACCGCTATACGCTAAGCGGACTGATCCAGGCGCTGGGCTGCGAATGGATAGATCTGGGCGCTGTTCCGGACACCTTGAGCGCGACGATCACAGCCTTGCAGCGTGCGACCATGCTGGCGGACGTGATCATCAGCAGCGGCGGCGTATCGGTAGGCGAGGCCGATCACATTAAAGCCGCCGTGGCGCAAATCGGCGCTATCGAGTTGTGGAAAGTGGCGATGAAACCGGGTAAACCGCTGGCCTACGGCCGTATCGACAACACCGACTTTATCGGTCTGCCCGGCAATCCGGTTTCCGCCTTTACCACCTTCTGTTTGTTTACCCGTCCTTTTCTACTCAAGCGCATGGGCGCGACGCAGGTATTGCCGATGAATTATCCGGTCCGCGCCGCTACCGCATGGCCCCGCTCCGGCAGCCGCCGAGAATTTCTGCGCGCGCGCATACAGCCGTCCGATAGCGGCGAACCGGAAGTGCTGATCTATCCGCAGCAGGGTTCGGGGGTACTGGCATCGGTGGTATGGGCAAACGGTTTTGTCGATTTGCCTGCGGGGCAAACCATTGAGCTGGGCGACAGCGTCAAATTCATTCCATTCAGCGAAGTCACGCAATGAATATCAAAGTATTGTACTTTGCACGCTTGCGCGAAAAATTCGGGAGAGCCGAAGAATCGATGCCGTTTTCCGCAGGTACAGTGGGCGCACTGCTTGAGTTGCTGCGCAATCGCGGACCGGTCTGGTCTGAGCAATTGAGCGCTGACCGCAACTATCGGGTAGCGGTCAATCAAGTGCTGGCCGATGCGTCTACGCCGATAAAAGCCGGGGACGAAATCGCCATTTTCCCTCCGGTCACCGGCGGCTGACCGGACTATTCGTCGCAAAGGCGTAACAGGATATTTTAATGAAAATTACCGTACAAGAAACCGATTTCGATGCCGCTACGGAAATTGCCGAATTGCGGGCGAACCACAGCCGGACCGGCGCAATCGCGAGCTTTATCGGCCTGGTGCGCGACCATAACGACGGCGACGCCGTTACCGCCATGACGCTGGAACACTACCCGGCAATGTCAGCCAAGGTATTGCACGATATCGTCGAACAGGCCATGCAGCGTTGGCAGATTGAGGATGTTACCGTCATCCATAGAACCGGCAGGCTAGTGCTGGGCGATCAGATCGTGTTTGTCGCCGTCGCGGCCGCACACCGGCACGACGCATTTCTGGCGTGTGAATTGATTATGGATTTTCTCAAGACCGCAGCGCCGTTCTGGAAAAAAGAACAGACCGCCCAGGGGGAACGCTGGGTCGAATCTCGCGCTACCGACGAAGACGCCCGGCTGAGCTGGCTTGACTCCTCCGATATTTCCGCCCGATAACGCAAGCCGCAAGGGCAGTTTCAGCACCGAGCGTGCCGCTGGCAGCGCTTATTTGAATTTATAGTATTTCTGGTTCAAATATGCCGCCACGTCGGTTTCTTCTTCCGGAAACCAGCCGGTGCCGGTATTGACGTTGCAGGCGGTAATGCGGGCAGCGAGCTGCGCCGGATTATGAACGATGCGATTAGGCCGCGTGTAGATAGACGAGCCGTCGCCGCCGAATTTCGCCGCATGGCAGTTGATACACGACTTGTCGAGCAAGGTTTTGCCGACTTTCGGATCGCCTTTATCGAAAGGCGCGGCAACCGCCGTTCCCGCAATACCGAAAAGAACCAATGCCGTAATAAAAGTTTTCATATTTTTCCCTTAAATAAACGCTACGCTTAATTATGCACTGAAGCCGATAAGCGCGCTACCCGTTGTTGCGCATTGGGGTGTGAATCATAAAACATTGAATACAGATGATCGGGAGTCAACGTCGTCGCATTATCACGGTAAAGTTTGATCAGGGCGCTTACCAGTCGATCCGGATCCGCAAATTTCGCTGCATATTGATCGGCTTCGAATTCATGGCGACGCGAATACATCCCCGACAGCATTTGCAGCGGCAGAGTAAATACCGGCATGATCAGAAAAAACAGCACAAATCCTGCTCCCGCACTCATGCTGTGCACTCCGAAAGCGGAAAAAAACCAGGGACTCCGCAACAAAACCGCAATAACGGCGAGAAAAACCAGACTCATGCCGAATACCCAGAGCATGCGCTTGAGCACGTGGCGATGATAAAAATGCCCCAGTTCGTGCGCCAGCACTGCTTCGATTTCGCCGGTTTGCAGATGCTTGATGAGCGTATCGAACAACACGATCCGTTTGCTTTTGCCAAAACCGGTGAAATAGGCATTGCCGTGGCGGCTGCGCTTCGAACCGTCCATCACAAACAGTCCCTGGGCGGCAAAGCCGCATTTTTTCAGCAGTTCGGAGATGTGCTGTTTCAATTCCCCATCAGGCAAGGGCTCGAAACGATTGAATAAAGGCGCTATGAAGTTAGGATAGATGGCGAGTATCAACAGATTGAATCCTACCCACACCAGCCACGCATACAGCCACCAGTAAGGCCCCGCGGCCTGCAAAATCCAGAACACCGCATACAGCAGCGGCAAGCCCAGCACCACGCCTATTGCAGTTTGCATCAACAGATCGCCGATGAATCGCGGCAACTTCATCGTATTAAAACCGAAACGCTGCTCCAGACGGAATTTACGATACCAATCCAGCGGAAGTTCCGTCAGCCCGCTCACCACGATCACGCTGGCGATCAAAACCACATTCGCCGTTATCGTACCGGGAATGCGCTGATCCCAGAATCGCGCAAGCCACGCCACGCCGCCTAGCACGGTAAAACCCAGCAAAACGATCGTTTCCAAGGCAATCTGCACCAGCGACAAACGGCTTTTCGCTATCGTATAATCCGCCGCCAGACGATGCTGCGCGGGAGTGATCTGTTCAACGAAAGCGGCCGGAACCTGTTCGCGATGCTGCCGGACATGCCGGATCTGACGCCTTGCCAGCCAGACCCGCAAAATAGCGGTCAACGTCAGCGCAACTAAAAAAATATCGGTAAATGTATTCATGCCGGAATTATGCCACAATCTATGTTTTCACCGTTGAATGTAAAAAATGGCTCAAGATCAAAACAACCTCATCTGGATAGACATGGAAATGTCCGGCCTGTTACCGGATACCGACCGTATTCTCGAAATAGCGCTGGTCGTCACCGACTCGCAACTCAACACGATAGCCGAAGCCGAAGTGCTCGTCATCCATCAAGACGATACGGTACTCGAAGGGATGGATTCCTGGAACAAAGGGACGCACGGCAAATCCGGTCTGATCGACAAAGTCAAAGCGTCCGCGCTCGATGAAGCCGAAGCGGAAAAACAGATGCTCGCCTTTTTGCAGCAATACGTTCCGACCCGCACCTCGCCGATGTGCGGCAATTCGATTTGCCAGGATCGCCGTTTTCTTGCGCGATACATGCCGACGCTGGAAAACTATTTCCATTACCGCAATCTCGACGTGAGCACGCTGAAAGAACTTGCCAAACGCTGGAAACCCGGCATCGTCAAAAATTTTACCAAAAACAGCAAGCACGAAGCTCTGTCCGACATTTACGACTCGATCGCGGAAATGCAGCATTATCGCGAACATTTTATCCTGCCGGGATAATTCGCCAGGCTTACCGGATAATCCCGCCGCCCAGACAGACTTCTCCCGCATAAAGTACCGCAGACTGGCCCGGCGTAACAGCCCACTGCGGCTCGGCGAAGCGGAATTCCGCCTCTTCTGCGTTCCCCGGCCCCAGACTGCACGCAGCGTCCGCCTGCCGGTAACGGGTCTTGGCGGTATACGCAAGCGCCGTATCCGGCGGGACTCCAGCCACCCAGCTCAAGCTGTCCGCCATCAACCGTTTACGATAGAGCAAAGGATGATCGTGACCCTGCACGACGATCAGTTCGTTACGCGCCAGATCCTTGCCGGCGACAAACCAGGGTTCGCCCGCGCCGCCTATTCCCAGCCCCTGACGCTGGCCGATGGTATGGTACATCAAGCCTTGATGACAACCGACTTCCCTGCCTTCCGGCGTACGCGAAACGCCGGGCTCAATCGGCAGATAGCGCTGCAGGAATTCCCGGAACGGACGTTCGCCGATAAAGCAGATGCCGGTGCTGTCTTTTTTGCCTGCGTTGGGCAAACCTGCCTGCTGCGCGATATCGCGCACTTGCGTTTTATGCAGTTCGCCTAGCGGGAACAAGGACTTACCCAACTGGTACTGATCGAGCCGGTGCAAAAAATAACTCTGATCCTTGCTCGCATCGACCGCCTTCATCAACTGTACACCGCTGCCCGTATCGGCAATCCGCGCGTAATGGCCGGTAGCGATCTTATCCGCCCCGAGATTCAGCGCATAATCCAGAAATGCCCGGAACTTGATCTCGGCATTGCACAGAACATCTGGATTAGGCGTACGCCCTGCCTGATATTCACGCAAAAAATAACTAAAGACGCGATCCTTGTATTCGGCACTGAAATTGACGGCTTCCACTTCTATTTCAAGCACGTCGGCGACCGCCAGCACATCGAGAAAATCCTGCCGCGCCGGACAGTTTTCGTCGTTGTCGTCGTCCCAGTTTTTCATGAAAACCCCGGTCACCCGATAGCCTTGCCGTTTCAGCAACAATGCGGTCACCGAAGAATCGACGCCGCCGGACATACCGACCACAATATGACGAGAGGATTTGTTCATCTGGAAAAATTAATCACGATTTTCAAGCATAATACTGCAACATAGTCAGCGGGTAACGCGCGCCATTCAGGTAATCGGTCACGCAATCGCATACCAGCGGACTGCGATGCAATGGCCGCCCGGCGTATATTTCATCGGCCGTTTGCCACAGAGCGCGAATAATGCCCTCGTCTAGCCTGCGTTCCGCTTCGTGCCCGGTGATTTTACCGGCGAAAGCGAAACGCAGATACGTTCGATTACGCGAAACCTGATGCCACTGATAGATTCCGATCAGTGCTTCGGGGACGAAATGGTACGCCGTTTCCTCCAGTGTCTCGCGCACGACGGCAGTCAGGATCGACTCTCCCGGATCCAGATGGCCGGCCGGCTGATTGAAACGCGGACCTTCCGGCGTATGTTCTTCCACCAGCAGAAAATGGCCAGATTGTTCGATCACGGCGGCGACAGTGACATGCGGTTTCCAGGTCATGGCTTGCCTGCAATAAAATATTAGCGAATTGTACTTCAGACTCGAATTTTACGCTGAGGTTCGATGCGACCGGCGACAGATAACGCCGACGACAAAAAAGGCAGAGATAAATCCCTGCCTTTCAGACAGCCTGCCTGCTATTGAAGCGAGGGCGAATTACTGGGCTGGCGTTGCAGCTGGAGCAGCTTCTTTTTTGGAAGCTTTTTTCTTGCTGTGATGATGCATGGCGCCATGATGCTTTTTAACTTTGTGCTTGGTGGTGGTAGTGGTGGAAGCGGAAGACGAATCGGCGGCCGGTGCGGCAGCATCAGCAGCAACAGCGGAGAAAGAAACTGCAGCGAACGTGGCAGCAATGATTGCAGCTAATAATTTGTTCATTTTTTAAATCCTTTAATAAAAGTATAAAAATCCTGATTTCAATGTGACACAACATTGTTGTCGTCAGTGCAAATAACGCAGCGTCTTGTCCGCGGGTTGACAGCCTGTTTAAAATACTTCAAACCGGGATCGAATTTTCACTGAATTGGTTCCCGCTGAATGTGCCCGTTGCGCTTATTGATAGCAGATCAAACGTGGCTATTGTGTTAATATTTATTAATTCTGCTCGCATTTTTACTTCTACCTCTTCTCCTTAATTTGCTTAGGAACCTCATGTCTTATACTCATATCAAACTGCC
>DAIETB010000007.1:0-4967 GCA_027345925.1 Sulfuriferula sp. | reverse complement strand
TGAAACACCCCGGCGTGAACGAAGCCATGCAGGGCAGTCTGACCGGCGATGTGCAAATGCAGAAATTGTGCCGCACCGTCGAACGTGTCGCGACTTCCGACGCCACCGTTCTGGTTTTGGGCGAGAGCGGTACCGGCAAGGAATTGATCGCGCGCGCATTGCACGCCTTCAGTTCTCGCGCAGCCCAACGCATGGTTGCCATTAATTGCGCGGCAATTCCTGAGAATCTTCTTGAAAGCGAATTATTCGGTTTTGAAAAAGGTGCGTTCACCGGCGCCGCAAAACAGACGATGGGGCGTATCGAACACGCGCACAGGGGTACGCTATTCCTTGATGAAATTGGCGATTTGCCCATTTCGCTGCAAGCCAAACTGTTGCGTTTTTTGCAGGAGCGAGTCATCGAGCGTTTGGGCGGCAGAAACGAAATCGCTGTCGATGTGCGTGTAGTTTGCGCCACGCATCAGAATTTGCAGGATTTGATTAAACAGGGGCGTTTTCGGGAGGATTTGTATTATCGACTGAGCGAGCTGACGGTAAAAATCCCCCCGTTACGCATGCGCGACGGAGATGCAGTATTGTTGGCTCACGCATTTTTTGAAAAATTCAATCGCGAGCAGGGACGTTGCCTGCGCGGATTTCATCCGGAAGCCTTGAGCAAGATTGAAACCTATGCTTGGCCCGGCAATGTGCGTGAAATGGAAAACGTGATCAAGCGCGCGGTGATCATGGCGGACGGAAATCATATCGGGGTCGATGATTTGTCCATCGAAGCGGGTCAGGAAGAAACAATGCCTGTGAATTTGCGTCAAGTGCGCGAAGATGCTGAACGTAAAGCCATTATCATGGCCATAGGGCGGAGCAATGGTAATATTGCAAAAGCGGCAGAGGCGCTAGGGATAACGCGTCCTACGCTATACGATTTAATGACCAAATACGGAATGAAATAAATGGCTTCGCATTATAATGTGACGGTATATGAGAGTTTGGATGACTTGCCGCCAACCTGTGCGGAACTTTTTAAAGAGGAAGAACGGTTCAGCATTTTTTTTAGCCAGCCCTGGTTACGAAATCTGGCGCAGCATGGGCTGGACGAAGGCGATTCATTGCGAATTTATGTGGTCAGCGATGCGCAGGGAATATTGGGGATTTTGCCGATGCGCCATACTACCCCGAGTTCTGAGCTATATTCGCTGAACAGGATCGAAGCGCTGGCTAATTATTACGCCTCCCTGTTTCGCCCTGTTTTGCGCAAGAACGATGAGCAGGCCGCTTTACTGGCTCTTGCCGATGCGGTAGCTAAGGATGCGCATCGGTTTGATGTTGTCGATTTTCACCCGCTAGCTCATGACGAACCCGTGTTCGCATGGTTGAAAAAAGCCATGCAAGAGTCGAGGATGTTAGTACAGACGTATTTTTGTTTCGGAAACTGGTATCTGAAAGTAGATGGCCGCAGTTATCGAGAATATTATGAGACTTTTCCTTCGCAATTAAAAAACACATTAAAGCGTAAAACCAAGCAGTTCGAAGCCGGCGGCAGTACCAGCATTTCGATTTATACGCGTGTCGAAGAACTGGATATCGCTATCGCTGCTTATGAAAAGGTCTACCATTCAAGCTGGAAAGTGCCCGAACCTCATCCACGATTCATGCCGGGCTTGATCCGTTTTTGCGCTGAAATGGGTTGGCTCAGACTGGGCGTAGCGTACCTTGAAGGAGAGCCGGTGGCGGCGCAGGTGTGGATCGTGCATGCAGGAATTGCTGCCATTTATAAACTGGCGTATGACGAAAAGTATGCAAAATTGTCTGCGGGTTCGATACTGACTTCAAAATTGATGCAATACGTGATTGAAGTGGACAAAGTGCATGAAGTGGATTACCTGACCGGAGACGACGGTTATAAAAAGGACTGGATGAGCCACCGGCGCGAAAGATGGGGGATGGCGGCATACAATCTGCGCACGGTAAAAGGTTTGACCTATGGCATCGCGTATCTGGGTTGGGCGGTGATTAAACGAATGCGAACGCGCTGGCGTCGGGTTTTTGCAAAACCGGCGCAGGAAATTGCGGCTTGATTGTATTGTTTCTTGAAATACGGATGCCCGATTATATTAGTCCGGCTTAATTAAATTCAAATCGGAATGGATAAAAAATGAGAAATTCTGTACGTAGTTTCAGTGCGGCTATCGGGGGTATGATTTTATTGCTGGCCGGTGTCATCTGGCAGCATAACGCCGCTGCAGCCAGTTTTCCCGATACAGTTCAGCGAGTAAAAAAATCCATAGTGGCTATTGGTACGGAAAGAACGGATCCTTTTCCGGAAACAAAATTCATGGGTACGGGATTTGTGGTGGGCGACGGTTCCTATGTCATCACTAACGCGCATGTGATTTCAGTCGTGCTGGATCCCGAGAGTAAAGAAAGCCTGACCGTATTCATAGGCAAGGGGCAACAGGCTAAACCCGGAAAAGTGGAAGTGGTGAAGATAGACCATGAACACGATCTTGCCTTGTTGAAAATGTCGGGCGAAACGCTGCCGGCACTGCATTTTGGTAATTCCGATGCGGTGCGGGAGGGAGATTCGTTAGCGTTTACCGGTTTTCCTATCGGTATTGTCCTGGGGCTGTATCCCGCTACGCATCGCGCCACGCTGTCCAGTATTACGCCTATTGTGATACCGGCAGCCCACGCCAGCGATTTGAATTCAAAAGCGATTAAAAAATTATTAACGCCTTTTTCGGTATTTCAGCTGGATGGAACTGCTTATCCCGGAAATAGCGGAAGTCCATTATATTATCCCGAGACGGGCGAAGTGATCGGAATCGTGAACCTGGTATTTGTGAAAACGACAAAAGAAAATGTGTTATCCCAACCTTCCGGCATTGCCTACGCCATTCCTGGCCGATATATGGTGCAGTTGATGCGGCAGGCCGGGGTGACCCCTTAAAAGAGTTTGTCAACAAGGATTGGGCAATGAAAATTCCTGCTCATGTATCGTAGCGAGGGTTTTACGGTCGATTTTCCCATTGGGATTGCGCGGCAGTGTTGTTGCATGAATACGGATATGAGCAGGCACCATATAGCTCGGTAAACGACGCTTGCACTCCAGCAGCAGTTCTGCTGTATCGAGTGATTTGCCGGGCTGCAAGCTGACCACGGCTACTATGCATTGCCCTAATTCAGGGTGTGATATGCCTATGGCCGCGACTTCGCTGACCAGTTGGGTCGTATAGATAACTTCTTCCACTTCTGTGGGGCTTACCCGGTAACCGGAGGTCTTGATCATTTCATCGCGACGCCCGATGAAATATAAAAAACCTTCGTTATCGGTTTTTACCGTATCGCCTGACCATACCGCCACTTCGGGCAGAGGTAGTCCCTGGATTAATTGTGGTGCCGGTCTGAAACGTTCGGCGGTTTTTTCCCTGTCATTCCAGTAGCCCAGCGAGACCAGCGCACCCCTGTGGACCAGTTCGCCTGGTTCGTCCGGCGCGCAGATTGACCCGTCTTCGCGTACTACCAGGATTTCTGCATCGGGAATGGCCTTGCCCATTGAATCCGGGCGACGATCGACTTCTTCCGGAGGCAGATAAGTAGAACGAAAGGCTTCCGTCAAACCATACATAAGATAAGGCTTGGCATTAGGTAACCGCGCTCGCAATGCCGCCAAAGTGGTTTTCGGCATGGCGCCGCCCGAATTGGTGAAATATCGCAAGCTTGTCGCGGCATCTGCCGGCCAGTCCAGTTGCGCCAGTTGATTCCATAAGGGGGGAACAGCGGCCAGGCCGGTGATGTTTTCCTTGCTTATGGTTTTAATGATGTCACGGGGCAATAAATGATTCAGGAGTACCGCGCAAGCGCCGGATGAAAAAGCTGTCGTCAGCTGGCTTAAACCATAATCGAAACTGAGGGGTAATACCGCCAGGATGCGATCGTTCGCGCAGTTGACCAGGTAATTGACTACGCTGCGCGCTCCGGTCACCATATTCGAATGAGACAGCACGACTCCTTTCGGTCTGCCGGTGCTGCCGGAAGTGTACAGAATGGCCGCCATATCATGCCCGATCGCGCGATGCGGCGTGAGTGCCGAATCGATTGTATGGTCCGGCCAGGGAATAATGGCAATGCCTGGCATGACGGGCAGCCTGTCGGCTTGACCGATCGCAATGACAGTGTGCAGATCCGGACAATTGGGCAATATGTCCGCCAGCGAGATCAGGCGATCGATGGATGTCACCAGGATACGGACATTGCAATCGGTTAGTATGTGCTCTACCTGATGTGGTTTGAGTATAGGATTGACGGGTACAAATACCCCGCCTGCAGCCGAAGTTCCAAATAATGCGGTGACAGCTTCGATTCTTTTTTCCAGATATACGGCAATACGTTCCGATTTTTTGAGACCGAGATTCAGGTACAGGCCTGCGATATTTAATGTGGCTTGAGCCAGATGCCTGTAATCCAGCCGGTTCTGCTGGTATACCAAAGCCTCCCGGTCCGGAACGCGTAGTGCAGTATTCAGGATTACTTCATGGATTAAAGTTGTCATGGGTTTTTGTTGGTATTCAAACGATGGGATTATTTTACTATAGAAATTACTAAAGAAATGCGGTGGCACAGGCACGATCGGACTGAATTTTTCCAGGCGATAATTCCTTAAGTAGTTGGCAAATTGCTGACTGGATGAATCAGAGGGGATACGTTCCTGTCCGGCACGAATTTCGATAGATAAAAACAATGATGTCAGATAAAATCGGGCTTGCATTTATTAAGTAATGGTTGGGATGGTATGGCTACAGTCGATGCTGTAAGAAATATTTTGGGCGAAGTGTTGCAATTGGGGGCAAGAGCCCAGTCTTTACAATTGGATACCGCATTATTGGGTAACATACCCGAATTCGATTCCATGGCGGTCATACATTTGATCGCGGCCATGGAGGAGTATTTCGGTTTTACTGTGGACGACGATG
>DAIETB010000235.1:0-14482 GCA_027345925.1 Sulfuriferula sp. | reverse complement strand
TTGAGATTAGCCAGGTTGTTCGACGTATTGGCCTGCATTTCCAGAATATGTTTCGCTCCCGTCATTGCGGTATAAATCATGCTATCCATGGCTGCTCCTGAATCGATCGTTAACGCAAGTTAATCAAGGTCTGCGTGAGCGCGTCTTCGGTCTTGATCGTCTGCGCGTTAGCCTGATAATTGCGCTGCGCGGTAATCATATTGACCAGTTCGGTCGTCAAGTCGACGTTCGAACTCTCGGTGGCGGAAGATTGCAGCACACCCAGCGATGCAGAACCCGGAGCGCCGATCAAAGGAGGTCCGGAAGCCGCCGTAGCCGCCCACTGATTGTTTCCCATGGACTGCAAACCGTTGGGATCGGTAAAATTCGCCAACACTACCTGGCCCAGCGTCGCGGTTTGTCCGTTGGTATAGCTGCCATTGATTTTGCCGTCGCTGCCGACGCTGAAATTACTCAACTGTCCCGAGGTATAACCATTCTGTTGCAGCGAATTCACGCTGAACGCGGCGCCGTATTGCGTCGTTCCGGCATAATTCAGGCTGACATTCAAAGGCGTGGCGGCGCCTGTGCCGACCGGCATCGATACGGCCATCGGCGAACCCGAGGTCACCGTTCCGCTGGTGGAAAAATTCAGCGTGCCGATCGGCACCGGAGCCGCTGGCGGTGTATAGCCGATCGGCACGCCGTCGGAAGTGGCGTACACATTCCACGATCCGGTACCGGTCGTTACGTAAAAGGTTTGCAGGCTGTGCGAGTTTCCCAGACTGTCGTATACCGATACCGAAGTCGCATTGTTGTAACTGGTCGGATCGTTAATATTGAATGAGTTGACCGGTACGGTGCTGGCGGCATTCAGATTGAGCAAGGCATTGACCGTGCTGGTCATTTTCGGCGGCAGACTGGCAGTATTGATGTTCAGGTCGGCCGGAGCGCCGGTAGACAGGGCACCATTTGAATTGGCCGTGTATCCGGTCAGCTTGTCGCCGTTCGCATCGACGATGTAGCCGGAATTGTTCAATTGGAACTGCCCGTTACGGGTAAAGCTTACCGAACCGTTATTATCCATGCGGAAAAAACCGCCCCCGTTGATAGCGACATCGAGAGGATTGCTGGTCGCGGTAATATTGCCCTGGGTAAATTGCTGCGCGACATCGGCGACTTTAGTACCGATACCGATCTGCGATGCCCCTGCACCGGAAAGCGAATTGGCATAAACATCGGAAAACTGTATCTGCGATTGTTTGAAACCGACCGTCCCCGAATTCGCCACATTATTGCCGATTACGTCCAGGTCTTGCGACGCGGCAGCCAGACCGCTCAATCCCGATTCGAAGCTCATAGTATTCTCCTGAAATTGTTAGCGATTTAAAATATCTGCGCCACGCTGGACAGACTGACCGGGCCTATGCCTGCGACTTCCAGCTGAGCGCCCTGCGGCGAATTGGCGACACTGGTGACGGCTCCATAAGACAGCGGCTGGGCGGTTACCGGCTGACCGGCTTTGGTCGCGGCGATCTGGAAGCTATAAGTTCCGTTAGCGGCTTTCGCGCCTCCCGTAGTAGTGCCATCCCATTGCAACGGCAACACGCCGGCCGGTTGCGCACCGACGTTGTAACTGTCCACCGGCTGTCCGCTGGCGTTCAGCACCGTAACCGTTACATTATCGGCAGCGCTCGACAGATTCGCGCCGAACTGCGCCGAACTGCCGTTGAAATTGATCGCCGAGCCGTTCACCAGCACGTTATGCCCGATCATGCTGTCCGACTGTAACGACTGCGTGTCCTGAAAATTGGCCATAAGCGATTGCAGACTGGTATTGAGTTGCTGGATGCCGGAAACGGTGGACAATTGCGCCATCTGTGTCGTCACCTGGGCATTGTCCATAGGGTTTAGCGGATCCTGGTTCTGCAATTGGGTCACCAGCAAATTCATGAACTGGTTTTGCGTCGCTGCCGCCGACCCTGCAGCCGTCGCAGGAGCAGGATTCATGGCCGATAACAGACTGGGCGATACGGTATTGGTTTGCACGATACTCATCGGTTTCTCCTCGTATTTTAAAAGCAGGCGGTCGAAATGGATTACTGACCTAAAGTCAGGGTTTTTTGCAACATGGTTTTGGCGGCATTCATCATGTCGACGTTGGTTTGATACGATCGCGAGGCCGAAATCATGTTTACCATTTCTTCCACCACATTCACGTTGGGCATGTCAACGTAGCCTTTCCCGTCGGCCAGCGGATTCTGCGGGTCATACTTTAAGCGCGGCGGCGATTTATCTTCGACTACTTGTTCGACCTGAACGCCTGTCGCATCCGTACCCGATACGGGCACGGCCGAAAAAACCACCTGTTTGGCGCGATAAACCTGACCCGTGGAGCTGGTCGCGCTATCCGCATTGGCGAGATTGCTCGCCACCACGTTCAAGCGTTGCGACTGAGCGCTCATTCCCGAGCCCGCGACATTGAATATGCTGAATAAAGACATCGTCGATTACCCCTGTATGGCCGCGAGCATTTTCTTGAAATGCATCGTCACCATGGTCAAACTGGCTTCATAGCTCAAGGCATTATCGGTAAATTGATTGCGCTCGGTATCCAGATCCACGGTATTGCCGTTCACTGTATTTTGTTGCGGATTGCGGTATTGCAGAGCGACGCCGGTCGAGGTATCGTTGATTCCCTGCATATGGCCTGAAGCAGTTTGCGCCATGTTCATGGCATTACCGCCGGTTTGTCCCAGAGCGGCGGCTAGGGCCTGATTGAAATTGAAATCCCGCGCTTTGTAACCCGGCGTATCGGCATTGGCTATATTGGAGGCCAGCACCTGCTGGCGCTGTTCGCGCAACCGCAATGCGACTTCCTGAAAATTCATGTTGCTATCCACAGGTCCCATCATTCCAAACTCCTCATATGCCGGATTCACTATTCCAGACTACATTTCCATCTTAGCCCTGTTGTCGAATAATGAATGAAGGAATAAGCCGATTATCCGCTCGCTATTCTCAGTTTTACCGGCGGCAGGATGACTTAATATACCCTTATCGCCGACTCGTACGAGAAAATCGTGAAAACTTTATTGATGATTTTGTTATTGCTGCCTGTGCTGGGCAACGCCGATGCTCTGGCGCCGAAACAGGATCGGGCGGATATCCTGCGTAGCGCGGAACAGTTTCTGAAAATCCAGACCGCCGGGCTGCCGGGAAAAGTTAAAATCGATATGGGTACGCTGGACCAGCGCGCCAGTCTGGCCGCATGCGACAATCTCGAACCATTTGTCCCTATAGGCAGCCATCTTTGGGGCAAAACCACTATTGGCGTACGCTGTACCGCACCAGCGTCATGGGTTGTGTATCTGCATGCCAACATCAGCGTCACCGGTAATTACATAATCACCGCGGCGCCGCTTATGCAGGGCCAAACCGTCAATGCCGACCAACTCGGAACGGCGAGCGGGGACCTGACTCAACTGCCTCACGGCATTATTACCGATACCGCTCAGGCAGTGGGGCGGGTCATGGCCTTTTCCCTGCCCGCCGGGACTCCCTTGCGCGCCGATGCATTGCGTACTCAAATTGCGATACAGCAAGGCCAGAACGTAAAGCTGATTTCAAAAGGGAACGGCTTTCAGGTATCCGCCGACGGGCGGGCAATCGCCGCCGCCATGGCTGGCCATATCGTACAGGTTCGAGTCGCGAGCGGTCAGGTCATCAGCGGGGTCGCGCAGGCCAATGGCGATGTCGATGTGAGCAACTGAATCTGGTGGATTTTTTTTGCCAATATGCTAAAGTTAAAAGAATTTCTGCCGACAATTCTTTTATAGCTCAGATTGCTGGGCACTCACCAAGAGATGATGCCATGAAAATCACAGATTCAATTAAAAATGTCGGAAATGTGCCGGTCGGATCGAGCTCGTCCGGCAAGGCAAAAGGCGTCGAAAAAACCGGCGGCTCCAGTAATACGGCCCAAACCGGTTCCGTCAAGATCTCGCCCCTGTCGTCGCAGCTCCAATCCCTGGAAACGCAAATTTCGGCGAGCAGCGTATTCGACGCCCGCAAGGTCGATGAAATTAAAAAAGCGATTGCCGGAGGACAGTTTCAGGTAGACACCGAAAAAGTGGCGAGTGAACTGATCACTTCCGTAAAAAACCTGCTGCAAACACGAAACGGCCAGGCATGATACCCGTCGATAATCGCTTGTTCGAACATCTGGCTGCAGAAAACCGGATTATGGACGAGTTGCTGGTACTGATAAAGCACGAACAAGGTTTGCTTGTCGCAAACAATATCAGGGATATCCCCGCCGTTCTCGATCAAAAATCAAAACTGGTATCGGAATTAGCCAATCTTGCTTACCGGCGTCATCAGACACTAGGCGAATCGGGCTTACAAGCTAATGAATCCGGCATGCAAAGCTGGCTATCCCTGAATGCAGACAACGAGGTCGCCACCTCCTGGAAAAAGCTGGCCGAGAAGGTGCTGGCGGCAAGAGAATGCAACCGCACCAATGGACTCCTCATCAACACGCAATTGAATCGCAATCAAAGCTCTTTAAATATATTGCGCGGCCCGGATAACGCGGGCAGTTTTTACGGCCCGAACGGTCAGACCACCCGTAGCCTGCCGTCCCGCAATTTCGTAGCCGGCTAGAGCAGGCTGCTGCCCGTCCCGTTCGTCCGGCCTCGTTCTGAAAAACACGCGCCGATTAAATACATACCCCCCATAAATCGTGCTCTCCGCTATCGGTAATCCTGACCGTGGCGAATTCGCCCGGCACCAGACCTTCTGCCTGTTCGATAACTACTACGCCATCTATTTCAGGCGCGTCCGCATAACTGCGCCCTAGCGCACCTTCTCCGGTAATGTCATCGATCAGTACCGTCATCGTTTGGCCGATACGGCGTTCAAGACGATCGGCACTGATATCGGCCTGCCGTTCCATCAACCGCCCCCTGCGCTCTTCCTTTAACGCTTCGGGGACGTGATACGGCAACGCATTCGCGGCAGCGCCGTTTACCGCCGAATAGGTAAAACACCCGACGCGATCCAGTTCGGCTGCTTCGATAAATTCCATCAACTGCTCGAAATCGTCTTCCGTTTCGCCGGGGAATCCGGTAATAAAGGTACTGCGGATAACGAGTTCGGGGCATATTTCCCGCCATGCGCGAATGCGTGCCAAGGTATTTTCCGCTGCTGCCGGGCGTTTCATGGCTTTTAAAATACGCGGGCTGGCATGCTGGAATGGAATATCCAGGTACGGCAATATCTTGCCGGCCGCCATCATCGGGATTACTTCATCAACATGCGGATAGGGGTAAACGTAATGCAGCCGCACCCATACGCCGAGCTCGGACAAGGCGGCGGCAAGCTCGGTCATCCGCGTTTTGACCGGTCGCCCTTGCCAGAAACCGGTGCGGTATTTAATATCCACCCCGTATGCGCTGGTATCCTGCGAAATTACCAGCAATTCCTTGACGCCCGCCTCGGCCAGCCGTTCGGCTTCTTGCATGACATCGCCTATCGGCCGGCTGACCAGATCGCCGCGCATCGAAGGAATAATGCAAAAACTGCAGCGATGATTGCACCCTTCCGAAATTTTCAGATAAGCGTAATGATCCGGCGTCAGGCGTATGCCCTGCGGCGGGACCAGATCGAAATGAGGATCGTGCAATTGCGGCAAATGCGCGTGTACCGCCGCCATGACCTCCGCCGTCGCGTGCGGGCCGGTGACGGCGAGTACGCCGGGATGAACTTTCCGGATCATTTCGGCATTTGCCCCCAGGCAACCGGTGACGATCACTTTGCCGTTTTCCGCAATCGCTTCGCCTATCGCGTCCAGCGACTCTTCGACTGCCGCGTCGATAAAACCGCAGGTATTGATGACAACCAGGTCGGCTTGTTCGTAATCCGGAGCGATCAAATATCCTTCTGCACGCAATTCAGTCAGTATCCGTTCCGAATCGGACGAAGCCTTCGGACAACCCAGCGACACAAAACCGACTTTTGGAGTAGTATTCATCTAAACAATTTTTCCGTTTTCTCGATTGGATATAAAATCGCCATGTACATCGTATTTATCGCGCTCTTATATATCTGGGTAATGATGCTGATTACCGCCACCAGCTGGCTGAGCGGCATAATGGCATTTATTCTGGGCGGACTGATGCTGGCCGTCGTCTACTACCTGCTCGATACTTCCGGTCGTAAAAGACGTCGTCTGGCTGCTGAAAAACAGCAAACTGAGCCAGTCAGCCGATAAGACGGCCTAACGGAGCAAATTTTCCTCTCCGTCACTGTCGCAAACCGAATTATACGGCAATTCGATCGGCGCCATCGTATCCGGTTTAAAAATGCGCAGGCGCTATCCTAATTTAATGCGCCGGTAGTTTGCCAGCGCCAGCTGTCTTCGCACATGGCATCGAGATCGCGCTCGGCGCGCCAGCCCAGTTCCTGGGCGGCAAGACTCGGATCGGCGTAACATTCGGCAATGTCTCCCGGACGTCGTGCAACGATGCGATACGGTACTTTTCTGCCGCTGGCGCGCTCGAAAGCGGCCCTCAATTCCAGCACGCTATAGCCGCGTCCCGTGCCCAGATTATAGGTTACCACGCCCAGCTTGTTCGCCAGTGCGTTCAACGCAAGCACATGCCCTAGCGCAAGGTCCACTATGTGAATGTAATCCCTCACGCCGGTGCCGTCGGGAGTGGGGTAATCGCCGCCGAACACGGAAAGTTCCTTGAGCTTGCCAGCCGCCACTTGCGCCACATACGGCATCAGGTTATTGGGAATTCCGTTCGGATCTTCGCCTATCAGTCCGCTGACATGCGCACCGACCGGATTGAAATAGCGGAGCAGACAAATTTTCCAGTCCGGCCGCGCGACGGGCAAATCGCGTAACATCTCTTCTACGATCAGCTTCGACCTGCCGTAAGGGTTAGTGGCCGAAAGCGGAAAATCCTCGCGTATCGGCACGCTCGCCGGATCGCCGTAAACCGTGGCCGACGAACTGAACACCAGATTGAAAACGTGATGCTCAGCCATAACTTCAGCGAGCACCAGTGTGCCGTATACATTATTGTCGTAATACTCTAAAGGCATGGCTACCGATTCGCCGACCGATTTCAAACCGGCGAAATGGATCACTGCGTCAACAGGATGCGCATCGAAGACCGCACTTAATGCTTTCTTGTCGCGCACATCCAGATTATAAAACTCTACCGTACGGCCGGTAATCTGCTTTATTCTGTCCAAAACGGAAATTTTACTATTGCACAAATTATCCACTGCAATCACATCATGACCTGCATTGAGCAATTCGACGCATGTATGACTACCGATATACCCTGCTCCACCCGTTACCAGAATACGCATAATTTTCCTTAAAACCCCAGCATCATTGGCTATTGATGCTTGAAAATAACATAAAACCATCCCGCAATACAACGGAACCGGCAATTATCTGTTTTTTTAATCTCGCATGAAACGGCTTTCGCCTGCTTGCATACCTGAAATCCAACCCGGCCTCCGAAAAAAGAGACGATTTAACGGTCGTATTGTATCGGGCGACATTGTGCGATAATGTTAAAAATGGCCTATCGAATCGGTTTGATTATATTACTGTTTTTTAGTGCGCCGGCATTTGCGTTCAATGCCGCTTTTTTTTATGGCTCGCCGTTTCCTCAGGAATTACATATTTACGACGCCATTATCGTTCAGCCCGATCAGGCCGATTTTGCGCAAGTGCCTGAAAATTTGCAAACCCGGCTTTACGCTTATACCAGTCTTGGCGAAGTAAGCCCCGATCAGATATACGCTCGCGCTATACCCCAGGCAGCCAGGATTGCCCGCAATCCGGTCTGGAAAAATGATGTCATGGATCAGAGCAACCCGCTCTGGCGAGCTTTTTTTCTGGATAAGATAATAGCGCCTTTATGGCAGCGGGGATTTCGCGGCATATTTATCGACACCCTGGATTCCTATCAGCTTGCTGCCCTCACGCCTGAGGCCAAAGCCATTCAACTGGCCGGACTGACGGAGACCTTGCGCCAGTTGCACGAACGCTTTCCCGAACTCCACATCATTCTCAATCGCGGTTTTGAACTATTGCCGCAGGTTCATCAGTGGATCACCGCTGTAGCGGCCGAATCCCTGTTTCAAAGCTGGGATAATGCGACGCACGAGTATAAACCGGTAACGGAATCCGACCGTCGCTGGTTATTGACCGAACTCAACCGGGTTAAAGCGGATTATCATTTACCGGTCATCGTGATCGACTACGTTGCACCGGAACACCGGCGGCAGGCTCGCGAAACTTCAAGCAGAATACTCGACGCAGGATTTATACCCTGGGTCAGCGACGCCGAACTCGATATGATCGGCGTCGGCTATCCGGAAATTCAGCCCCGGCGTATATTGATGCTCTACGACGGCCGGGAAAATAACGATGTCATATTCAGCGATGCCTTCCAGTTTGCCGGCATGCCGCTTCAATATTCGGGTTTCATTCCCGTATACAGGGATTTAACCAAACCGTTACCTGAAAATCAGCTGGCGGGACTCTATGCAGGGATCGTATTGTGGTCCAACCGCACGGAAGACGACGTCCCGCTATTACAGCCGTGGCTGCTGAAACAGATCAAACTGGGCATGCGTTTGGCCGTCATCAACGAATTCGGCTTTGCGCGCAGCAATAACAATCTTAAACCCTTCGGATTAACCATCGATGACAGCGTCATCGCCGACAATGTAAAAATCGTCGCCGAAGACCCGACGATGGGTTTTGAACACGCCGTCGAGTCTTATCCTGACACGCTGGACATCGTATCGGCCGGCAAAAACAGTACGCCGATATTGCAACTCAAGGTGAACGACCAGACTACCGATGTGGCGGCGTATACGCCGTGGGGCGGCTACGTACTTGCGCCTTTCGCCGTTTATGAAATCCCCTACCGGCAAGGGACGCGCTGGATTATCGACCCTTTCTCCTTTTTTAAACATGCGCTCGATTTACCGGACATGCCTGTGCCCGACGTGACCACGTCGACCGGAAGACGCCTGCTGATGGCGCACATGGACGGCGACGGTTTTGCCAGCAATGCCGAATTTCCCGGTTCGCCGTTATGCTCCCGCGTCATGCTGGAAAAAATATTCAAAAAATATCCCATACCTACTGCCGTTTCGGTGATTGAAGGTGAAACTGCCCCCTGGGGTTTATATCCGCAAAAATCCGCTGCAATGGAACAGATCGCGCGCGAAATGTTTCGTCTGCCTCATGTCGAAATCGCCAGCCATTCGTGGTCGCATCCATTTAACTGGCAGCAATTGGGCAAAGGAGCGGTTGGCGAAAATTACAGTTTGAATATGCCCGGATATGTCTTTAATCTGAATCGCGAAACGGCCGGCAGCGTCAATTACATCAATCAGCGGCTCGCTCCCCCCGGAAAAACCTGCCGGATTTTTTTATGGACCGGCGATTGCAATCCGGGTGCCGATGCGATCGCCAAAACCGACTCATTGGGCTTGCTCAATATGAACGGCGGCGATACTGTCATCACCGACAGTCAGCCCAGCCTCACTCTGGTAGCGCCGCTGGGAATTTCACGCGCCGGGCATTACCAGATATATGCGCCCAACCAGAATGAGAACGTGTACACCAACAATTGGACCGGGCCTTTTTACGGCTATCGCCGCGTCATCGAGACCTTCAAATTAACGAATGCGCCACGTCGGCTCAAACCCGTGGATATCTATTTCCACACTTACTCCGCATCCAAACCCGCTTCGCTAAATGCGCTGGAAGAAGTTTACGACTGGGCGCTACAACAGCCGAACCATCCGGTCTATCCCTCCGAGTACATCCGCAGAGTCATGGATTTCAATCAAAGCGTCATGGCGCGAGCAGATGGCAATTGGCTGTTTTATGGCGATGGTGCGATAGATACCTTGCGTATCGATCCACAACTCGGCTATCCGGCCGTCAACGACAGCGTTGCGGGCTATAAAGATTTTAACGATGTGCGATACCTCAATTTGATCGGATCCGCGGTAAACCGCATCACACTGGAACCCAAAACCGCAGCACAAGCCTCGCTGGTCGATGCCAATGGCGCATTGGTGGCATGGCGGCAACAAGGCCGTCAAACCATTATGAGCTTTGACGCTTATGTCAATCTGGACTTTACTCTCAGGCAACCCGGCACTTGCCTGTTATATGATCAGAAAGGGTTTATCGTTCGACCGGCAGGTCATAACAATCAGCAATTTCATTACCATACGCATGCCACAGGACGACATTCATTCCGCCTCAGTTGCTGACTGGCAGGCCCAGGTATCGCGTCCGCGATTAATTTCACCTGTCAGCCTGGCCGGATTGATTCTGGCCGTCGGCATCGTGCTGGTATTGTTGTTCCCTCAACGCCGGTTGTCCGAACAAATCCGCTCCAATCCTGTAATTGATGAAGTCTCCCTGCAATACATGCGCAATCTGCTCGCCACCGAACCCGACAATTACGAACTCAGGCTGGATCTGGCGCGAGACTATGCCGTTCTTGGTCAATATGCGCGAGCGTTAAACACCTTGCTGCCACTGGATAGTAATCCTGATCGTCGTTGGCGCGAAGCCGCTTGCCTGGACAAACTCGATATTCTGGCCAAAATTGCCTACGCAACGCAGCCCGGCAGTCAGGAACGGAATAAAAAAATGGCGCAATTCAAACAGGCCCTGCTGGATAGCGAAACCCGAATTTTCAGTATGCCAGGATTAAAACAGCTAGCCCTGATGGCAGCTTCCAATGGCAACGCTTCACTGGCTGAACGACTGATGGGTCGTTACCTGCGTAACAGTCACAATCTCGCCGATTTCAATGATGCGGCCAGACTAGCCCTGGCTAACGGCCATTATCTCATTAGCGCCCGGTACGATTGGCAAGCCCGGCGGCTTGCCGTCGATCCCGAACAGAAGGCATATTACCTGAAACAGGCCTTGGCAACGCTGGAAGCAGGAGGAATGGACAAAACCGGTTTGCAATGGGTATTGAAATTGAATCCTCTTGATTGGCAGCGGCCTGATATCTTATACCGGATCACGCAATTGGCTCTGGCTTCCGATCAACCCGCCAAAGCGGCGGAATTTGCAGCGCAACTGGCAGGATTGACTCCAGCGGCAACCCATCCGATACGCTTTATTCCGGCCTATTTCGAGCTTGCCTATACTGCTTTTTTGGGAGACAGAGACTTGCCGCAGGCATTGAAATTAGCGCAATTCGCCGTCGAACGCGCACCCGATAGTGCAGTCTGGCATGAGCGGCTGGCGCAGCTCGACGAATGGACGAATCATCCGCAACAAGCGCTGATGCAATGGCGCTGGCTTGCCCGGCATAAAGGCGGCGAACCGGCGTGGCAGGCCTGGATGCGGCTCGCCGGCGGCCTGTACGACTATGCGGCGGAGATTCTGGGCATGAAACATGCCTTGCAGAAACACGGCAACGATGAAAATTATGCCCCGCGGATCGTCCAGCTCTACGAATATATCGGCAAGCCCGAACAGGCTCTGGCATGGCTCGATCGTAATACCGATGAAACGCATCATCCCGGTCTGTTATTGCTGTCGGCGGAACTATTGACGCGGATGGGCCGGGATCAGGAAGCGCTTGCCCGCTACCGCCGTTATTTGAGCGCAAACATAGCATCTCCCGATACTGCCGTAACCATTGCCGGCATGATGCAAAGAGCCGGACGCTATCAGGAAGCATTCGACGTACTCGAACGCAGCCGGCCGCAAGCTCAGCCGAAAGACAATCCATTCTGGCTGACGCTGGGCGAGCTGGCCTGGCAATTAAAACATTACGATCAGGCCATTATCGCTTACCGGACTTTGAGCGCCGCTCCCGATGCTCCATTATTTCAGCAGCAGCGGCTGTTCGAAGCGCTCAAAAAAAATCATCCGCGACAGGCGGCACAACTCGCGGAACAGTTCTGGCGCAAAAACGGCCATATCGAATTGTTCCTGAATGCGGCCGATACCTATGCCGATTTGCAAGACTGGCAGGAAGTGCAACGATTATATGCTCTTGCAAATACGCCGAAATGGCGCAAGTATGACAATAATTCCCATTTTGTCGCCTTGCGTGCCGAAATGTATCAACACACCGGCAATATCGTTGCTGCCGAACGGGATTACCGGTTTCTGATCAAACGCGATCCGGGAAACCCCGCTTTCAGGGAATCGTTCCTGTGGCTGCTGCTTGACGATCGCCAATACCATCGGCTTGAATTATTCATGCATGAATGGGCCGGATTTCTTCGCACCACACCCCGTTTATGGGACGTCTACGCTGCGGGGTATCTGGCGCTGGGGCAGCCTGAGTATGCCCTCGTCCTCTATAATCGGATGGCGCCATCTCATGCCGGCGATGAATTATGGTTGCTTAATTATGCATCAGCCCTGGAAGCCGCCGGCCAGCCTGAAGCGGCATGGCAAATTCGCCGTCGAATCTGGCGACAACGATTAAGTTCGCTGCATAATAGCGATTGGCTCGCCAGGCATGCCTCGGCCCGAGACATTGAAGCGTTACGCCTGTTGTTGCTGAACGATCCGGCATCCGGCCAGACCGTTTTGTGGAGATTGCTCCACCAGGCCGATCCAGAGTTGATGCACAACAGCCAGTTCGCCGAACTGGCTGCCGCGTGGCTGAATAATCGCGGCCAAAACGACAGCGTACGCGGCTGGCTTATACAGCAATACGCACACTGGCTTTATACCCCGTTGGGTGCGCGCATATCCGATGCGCTGCTGCATCAGGATCGCGAAGCCGCTAACAGAATACTCGATCATGACGGCGTATTGCCGTACGACAAAATGAATCTGAGTTTTTTGGGGGGCCGGCTGAACGATGCCGCCGACCTCGCATTTACCGCCATGGATCGCTCGCGCCGAGATGCCGCGCTGTATGAACAGGCGGCGCCTATGCTTCTGGCCGACGATCATAGTGCCGGTCTGATGAGCACCTACCGTAATCTGGATAGTTATAGCGAAATCGAAAACGAGATCAATGCGACCGGCCAGTGCATAGGCGACGTCAAGCTGGATGTCGGCATATATCGGACCGCTCGTTTTGGCGTAAACACCTCATTTCTTGCCGGTGTTCCGAATGAAACAGGCGGCCGGATAGCCCTGCGCAAGACGGGTGACAGCTCAACAAACACACTCAAGCTTGAATTCAGCCATGAGCTCAATACGCAAACGGGCATAGGTTTCATTCGTGAAGATCAATTAAGTTCGCGCCTACAATTAACCGCCGCATTGGCATACAATCAAACTGCCGACGAAAATGCAGCCATGCGGATAGTCGGTCGGCGCAATCAATTCGCGCTGGCCGGCAACTATCAAATAGATCACTGGGATCAATGGGAAATTCAGGACGCTGTGAACCAATATCATAGTATCGACGGTCAATCCATGGGCAGCGGCAATGTGTTCTCGACGACCATCAACCACGACGTAAGCGATGAGCATCCGGCTTTACAGGAACGCATCACCGGGACGTGGGAAGAATTTCACTCCGCTCAAACTGTTTTGACCGGCAAAGCAGCGAGTTTGCTGCCCTACGGAGTAACCGACAGTTCGGGGTTTTTCATGCCGCTGAACGTGCATGAAGTTGCCGCCTACACCCGTCTGGGCGATGCGACCGACAGTTCGTTACCGGCTCATGACTTTGAATACATGAGCGAAATCGGTATGTATTACGACACGGTACTGGGAGTAGGCATACGCGCCAGCGCGGCGCTGGCGGGACGGGTTATCGGTGCAGACCGGCTGCAGATTTTCATACGCTACGATCAGGCTACCGGCGGACAAAACGAAACCACGCTCGAAGCCGGCATAGCCTATCAATTACATTACTGAACACAGCATCGAAAGGAACAGAATGAAACGCTTGATTATTGCCAGTATGTGCATACTATTATTGGTTTCCTGTGCGGTTACCGACAGAAGCAAAGCGACCGCATTCGACAAAAATGTCAAATGGGCGTTATTGCCTATGGAAAACCATACCGAAACGCCTCAGGCGGGTTTACGCATGGAAGCCATCATCGAAACGATTATTCGCGTGAAAGGCGCCATGTCGCTCGAAACATACCCGTCCAGTCTGACCCGCGACAGCGTATTTGAGCCGACCGACGACAAAACCGTGGAAAATGCCATAGTCTGGGCGCAACAGACAGGCGCACGCTATGCGGTGGCGGGTACCGTAAACGAATGGCGTTACAAAACAGGGATCGATGGCGAACCTGCCGTCGGCGTCACGCTTAAAATAATCGACCTGCAAACGCACAAGGTAATCTGGGGTGCCGCCGGCGCTCGAACTGGCTGGGGCCGCGAGGCGGTCAGCGCGGTCGCTCAGAAACTGCTGGAAAATCTCACCGGTAACATCAAGCTGCAATGAAGCTTTACCAGCATCTGTTGCCGCGCGGCATCCGGCAATTCTGG
>DAIETB010000224.1:0-13309 GCA_027345925.1 Sulfuriferula sp. | reverse complement strand
AATCACTGCGGCGAGCCACGAGCAGAGCATCGGTATCGAACAGGTCAACCGGGCTATCGGTCAGATGGACGAAACCACGCAGCAGAATGCCGCGCTGGTCGAACAGGCCGCCGCCGCCGCCAAATCCATGCAGGATCAGGCCGGTCATCTCGAGCAGCTCGTATATCGATTTCGCCTGATAGAGGGGCAGACCAACAGGGATTCGGCATCCGTGATCAAGCTGCGCAATATCAAGTCCGAAACACGAACAATGCCGAGCAAGCTGGAAAAACCTGCTGCTAAAAAATTAGGCAGCACATCCATGCAACAAAATACATGGGAAAAATTTTAAACGCAGCAAAACCGTATTACAGCAATTATTGCGACAGATTCCGGTAAAAAAGTTTGCAGACCGAAAAAACAAGCAAAGGGGTAGATCGATGTTTCAAAATATAAGCATAAAAACAAAACTGATATTCGTTACCATTTATCTCAGTTTATCGATGTTGATCGGTGGCGTATTAGGTATTTATATGCTTTCTTCCTCTAATCATACAGTGCAGAATCTGTACAAAGACAGTTTGAGCAAGGTTAAAGAAATCGGCCGGTTTGCCACTACCATGAGCCAGATACATTCCTTGCTGTCTACTGCGGTAGCAGGAAAACTATCGCAGTTTCCGGATTCGGATAGTAAAACCGAACAATATCTTGCCGATCTCAATCGGTTCAGGCAGCAAAGTGTCAAGTTGCAAGCAAATCTTGATTCCATGCAATGGCAGCCGGAAGAAAGAGATCTGCTCGACAAGGTGAAGGCAGCCCGCCAGCTTCAGCGTACGGAAGGTGTAGAGCCGATCGTTGCGGCTTTGGGGGCGCGCAATTATCAGCAGGCCGCTGAAATTCTGCAAGGACCGCTGAACGAACGGAGCAAAGTAGTCGAGGAGCAACTGGATGGTCTGACCAAATTGCAACTGGCATCCGCCAAAAAAGATTATGACCAGGCGCAAGATCGTTACGTTATGTTGCGTCAATGGGCGTTTATATTGACAATTATCGGCATAGTCGTCGCCGGGTTGATGGGGAAATGGCTGATCACCGCGATCACCCGTCCCCTCGCGCAAGCGGTGGAAGTCGCCAGACGTATTGCAGAAGGCGATTTGAGTCAGAAAATCGTCGTAACTTCGAACGATGAGGCAGGCATACTGATGCGCGCCATGAGCGATATGAACGAAAGTCTGCTGGCTATCGTTACTCAGGTACGCAGCGGTACGCATGCCATTGCGCTGGCGTCGGAAGAAATCGCTACCGGCAATATGGATCTGTCTAATCGCACCGAACTACAGGCACATTCCTTGTCCATGACAGCCGCTTCTACGGCAGAAATGACGGTAACCGTTCAGCAGAATACCGAAAGCGCGCACCATGCTCAAAAAGTCGCTGCAACGACACGAGAGATTGCGGAAGCGGGCGGGCAGACTATGACTGAAGTGGTCAGCACGATGGCTGAAATCAGTACCAGTTCGAAGAAAATCGTCGATATCATCAGCGTGATCGAAGGAATTGCCTTTCAGACCAATATTCTGGCTTTGAATGCAGCAGTCGAGGCCGCGCGAGCCGGGGAGCAGGGCAGAGGCTTCGCCGTAGTTGCCGGTGAAGTGCGCAGTCTGGCGCAACGCAGTTCTGCTGCAGCCAAGGAAATCAAAACCCTGATTACGCATTCGGTGGATAAAGTCAAGGCGGGATCCAGTCTGGTTGAGACTGCCGGTGAGAATATGGAAGAAATACTGACTATCGTCGGTTTGTTCACGGATTTGCTGGATTCTATTTATACCGCTTCCAGCCAGCAAAATTCGGGCATAGTCAATATCAATAAATCGATTTCGGAAATGGACGAAATGACGCAGCAAAATGCTGCGCTGGTCGAAGAAGCGGCAGCCGCAGCTCAAAGCATGCAAGATCAGGCAGTCGCTCTGGAAGAAGCTGTGAGTATTTTCAAACTGGCTAAAACCGGGCACGACAGCTATCGCCAGGCTCCGGAAATTTTGTCGGCCAACGAACCGGAAGCGATACATCGCGCTGCTAAAAGCTCCAGAGATATCGAAGGTGTCGGCGAAGAATGGAGCGAATTTTAATAGTAGCTGGCGTACTGCCGGATGGAAATCGGGTGATAGATGTTCTGGCAGCAGGCGGCGGCATGGCGGGATAGAAACTTGATTTTTTCCCGTTTGCGCAATGTTTGCCTTTTCACGATATCAATAATACAAATTTTGCAGAAAATTCGGAACGCTCGCGGAAAGACAGGCAGGTATGGTCGAGGCAGTCAAAACATCGGTAAACACCAAGGAATTTATTTTTACCGCACGCGATTTTGCGCGGGTAAGATCCATGATCCATCAACGGGCCGGCATAGCCTTATCAGAACATAAGCAGGATATGGTTTACGGCAGGCTGGCGCGCCGTCTGCGGGCGACCGGCGTAACAACGTTTGCCGGGTACCTGGAGCATCTGGAGCGTAATCCGGCAAGCGCGGAATGGGAGGCTTTTACCAACGCGCTGACCACCAACCTGACTTCTTTTTTTCGGGAATCGCATCATTTTCCAGTGCTGGCGAGTTTTTTGAAGAACCGGCCAGGCCCGATTCGGATTTGGTGTTCCGCGAGTTCTACCGGCGAGGAACCCTATTCGATTGCGATGACGGCGTGCGAAGCATTTTCCAGTTTGAATCCTCCGGTCAGAATCATAGCCACGGATATCGATACTAATGTGCTGGAAACCGCAGCGTTGGGAATTTATTCGATAGAGCGACTGGAAAAAATGGCCATGCCGCGCATCAAACAATTTTTTTTAAAAGGCAGCGGTATTAATGAGGGTTCGGTACGGGTAAGGAAAGAACTGCGCGACATGGTCAGTTTTGAACAGCTTAATTTGCTGGCGCCTAATTGGTCGCTTCAGGGGCAGTTCGACAGTATATTCTGCCGGAATGTGATGATTTATTTCGATAAAGCTGCCCAGTTGAAAATTTTGCAGCGTTTTGCGCCGTTAATGAAACCCGACGGTTTGTTGTTTGCCGGGCATTCTGAAAATTTTACCAATATTACCGATACGTTTGCGTTGCGCGGTAAAACCGTATATTCGCTGAATTCTCACGCTGCATAGAATGTCATCGAGCTGAAAGATAATTAATGAGCTGGGGAAAGGCCGAAGAACACTTTGCAACCAATATTTATTACGATGCGGCGTTTAAATGCGATGCGGCAAAATTGTTGCCAGGCGAATATTATTATACCGACAAGAACATGGTCATCGTTACTGTGCTTGGCTCTTGCGTTTCGGCCTGTATTAGAGACAGGGTGAGCGGAATAGGCGGCATGAACCATTTCATGCTGCCGGATATGGGCGTCGGCGATGTCGCTAGCCCGGCATCCCCTTCGATGCGCTACGGTACTTATGCCATGGAAATCCTGATCAACGACATGATTAAAGCTGGTGCCAGCCGTCAAAATCTGGAAGCCAAGGTATTCGGCGGCGGCAATGTCCTCAAGGGTTTTACCCAACTTAATGTCGGAGAGCGCAATGCGCATTTCGTACGGCATTATCTGCGCATTCATCGTATACCGATAGTCGCCGAGGACCTTAATGATATTTATCCAAGGAAAGTGTATTTTTTTCCGCAAAGTGGGAAGGTTTTGGTGCGTAAAATCAAAGAATTGCGCAATGATACTCTGGTAAAGCGTGAAGTAGAATATGCGAGCAGGCTTAAAATAAGTGCAGTGTAACCGGACGATAAACGTCATCAGGCAAAAACGAGGTGCAAATGAAAATAAAAGTATTGATTGTTGATGATTCCGCACTGATACGCAGTCTGATGAGTGAAATCATTTCGGATCAGCCCGATATGACTGTAGTAGGAGTAGCTCCGGATCCTATCGTTGCCCGGGAAATGATTAAGGCAACCAATCCCGATGTTCTGACGCTGGACGTGGAAATGCCGAAAATGGACGGGCTGGATTTTCTGGAGCGGCTGATGCGCCTGCGTCCTATGCCAGTAGTCATGGTATCTTCCCTCACTGAGCGCGGCTCGGAAATTACGTTACGAGCCTTGGAGCTCGGTGCGGTCGATTTCGTCACCAAGCCGAAAATATCGATAAAAAACGGGATGCTTGAATATGCGCAACTGATCAGCGACAAAATTCGTATTGCGGCAAAAGCGCAGTTAACCCGGCGTGTCTTGCCAACGAACGGTGCTGCCGATACCTTGCCGCCCATGGCGAATCCGCTTTTGAGCAGCGAAAAATTAATTGTGATCGGTGCCTCGACCGGGGGTACCGAAGCGATCAAGGAATTTTTAATCCGTATGCCGGCCGATAGTCCGGGCATATTGATTACCCAGCACATGCCTGAAGGGTTTACTAAATCTTTTGCCAACCGTTTAAACAGCCTGTGCAAAATATCGGTCAAGGAAGCGGAAGGTAATGAGCGTATACTTCCGGGCCATGCGTTTGTTGCGCCGGGCCATTCGCATCTGCTGCTGGCGCGCAGCGGAGCCAATTACATGACGCAACTGGATAAGACAGAGCCGGTAAACCGGCATCGTCCATCGGTCGACGTATTGTTTGGTTCTACGGCAAAATATGCAGGTAAAAACGCCATCGGCGTGATAATGACCGGTATGGGCAAGGACGGAGCGCATGGTCTGCTGGAGATGAAGCAGGCCGGTGCGTATAATTTTGCACAGGACGAAGCTTCCTGCGTCGTATTCGGAATGCCGCGAGAAGCGATCGCATTGGGAGCAGCGCATGAAATTGCCGACATCAGAGAATTGCCGGCGAAGGTTATGCATTACTTGAATTCGCAAGGAAATCGGAGTTTGCGCGTCTAGATTATGTCATGATGTCGATGCGGGATTTATAGATAGTTAACAAGGAGTGAAGTATGGCTGATCCGAATACGAAGTTTTTGGTGGTCGACGATTTTTCGACCATGCGACGTATCGTGCGCAATTTATTGAAAGAACTGGGTTATTCGAATGTTGACGAAGCAGAAGATGGTGTCATCGCGTTATCGAAACTCAAAAGCGAACATTTTGATTTTGTTGTATCCGACTGGAATATGCCGAATATGGACGGTTTGACTTTGTTGCAGACCATACGTGCGGATTCCGTACTTGCAGCCATGCCGGTTTTGATGGTGACGGCTGAAGCAAAAAAAGAAAATATTATTGCAGCGGCACAAGCCGGTGCCAATGGTTATATTGTCAAACCTTTTACTGCCGCAACGCTGGACGAAAAACTGTCGAAAATATTCGAAAAATTAGGCAAATAAACAGTCAAATAATAAGAGGTCGGTTATGGAAGAGAATATGGGGGCGGGAATGCAAAACGATGATACGACTTCTCCGGAAGCGTTGCTATCGAGAGTCGGGCATGTGACGCGGAATTTGCATGACAGTTTGCGAGCATTAGGGCTGGATAAAACCATACAGGAAGCGGCACACGACATTCCTGATGTAAGAGATCGCCTGAATTATGTGGTAGAAATGACAGAAAAAGCGGCGGAACGCGTCCTCAATGCAACGGATATGGCCATACCCTTGCAGGAAAAAATAGCCAGCCGAGGAAACAGTCTGATCAAATCTCTGGAAACGCTGGACCATACGCCTCTTGACGAAACGGCTTATCGAAATCAAATGGCCTCTGTATTAATTTTCCTGCGTGAAATGGTTACGGATGCCGATGCGAGCAAACAACAGTTGATGGACATCATGATGGCTCAGGATTTTCAGGATTTGACCGGGCAGGTTATTAGAAAAATCATATCGTTGGCGCATAATCTTGAAGTTCAGCTGGTGCAGTTGCTATTGGATTACGCGCCACAGGAAATGAAACGGGAAAGCAGCACGGGATTAATGAATGGCCCACAGATCAATCCTGCCGGCAAAGAAGATATCGTTGCAGATCAAGGTCAGGTTGACGATCTTTTGAGCAGTCTCGGTTTTTGATTGTTATTGAATCCGGTCGTGATATTCAGCGTGGAGAAAAATTAGTATGCCGGTAATGCGGTTGGTAGTACGTGAGCCTTTATTGGATACCCAGCAACAGGTGATAGGTTATCATCTGGCTTGGTCGCAGATCGACGGCGGGGAAGGTGATGCTCAGACAGACGCTGCAGCATTGCTCGATCTGCTGGAAAAAATGTTTGCTGTACCGGAAGATTCCGTGCAGACATTGTCGAAATACATTCATTTTCTGTCCGCCCCCGCCTCTTTGTTGCTGCAAAATATATTCGCCGGATTACCGCCTGCCAATACAGGATTGATCGTAGAATCGGAAGACCTGCACGATGAAGCGGTATACGCAGCGGTTAAGGCCTTGCGTAAATCCGGTTTCGGAATTTTGCTGCGCGGTGTCGATATCAAGGCATTAAATCCGAAACAGCTCGCCATATGCAGTGCGATTGAAGTAAATTTCAATCCGGAAAGTTTCGCCGCCCACGCTCGAATTTATGGTGTATTGAAAAATTCGCCTATTCGCATGGTGGCACGCGAAGTCAGCAATTGGGAGGAATATCAGGCCTGCAGTAAACTGGGCTTGCAGTCGTTCGCGGGATTGTTTTATCTGATGCCGGTGGCCGATAGCGTAAAATCCAGAACGCTTACCCCCTCTCAAAGCATGCTCATACAGTTAATGGAGTTAGTTAGGAATAATGCCGAAGTCTTTAAAATAGAAGAAATATTAAAACACGATACTGCCATTTCCTATAAATTGCTGCGTTATATCAATTCGGCCGGATTTGGCCTGGGATTCGAAATCGAATCGATGCGTCATGCCATTCAGGTACTGGGTTACAACCCGTTGTATCGCTGGCTTTCGGTTTTATTGATGACGGCCGAGACCAATGCCGCATCGCTAGTTTTAATGCAGGCTGCCATTATCCGCGGGCGCCTGACCGAATTGCTTGGACAAGCGTATTTATCGAAAGCGGATGCGGAAAATCTGTTTATAACCGGCATGTTTTCATTGCTCGATCGCTTGCTCGGAGTGACCATGACCCAGGCGCTCGAAAAAATCCAGTTGCCCGACGCCGTGCATGACGCCCTGGTTTTACGCAAGGGCATTTACATGCCGTTCCTGAGTCTCGCGGAAGCCTGCGAACAGTCCATAAACTTATCCCTGCCTGTAAACGAAGAGTTGGGCATCGATATCGATACAATCAATGAAGCTCATCTGGCTGCCTTGACCTGGGCGGAAAATCTGCAAACAAACTGAAATTGGCGGTAAAAGATCCTTCCGTTTCTTGCCGTCATTTTCAAACTTTATCCTTGCAGGATGAATTTGCGCGTAAAATACCCGATTAAATTTGCTGCACGAATCCATGAAAAGAACTGATCTCCATAAACAAAAAGGCTTGAAAATTACCGAGCGTATGAAACAGGCAGGCACTCCGGACCGGTTTGCTCAGGAAGCCGCTATTCCCGATCGTCGCGAACAGCGCAAAATCGACAAGGCGCAAGGCCTGGTTCCTTTTGCGGTCAAATTGAACATCGAACTGGCAGTGCGTTTACAGGAACTTGCCCAAACCCGCGGAATAAGCATACACGAATTGACGGCGGAGCTATTGCAAAACGCTCTGAGCACTTGATCCTGAATTGAAACGATGATTGATACGGCGCTGCCAGCGGCGGTATACTAAAGATTCTTCAGTACGGTCCGGTACTAGCGGACCCCGCATCGGAGTTGTCATGGAGCAATGGCTGGAAGGCAAGGTAGTCAGTAAAACAGTCTGGACGGAAAGACTGCTCTCATTACAGATCGCTGCGGATATCGAGCCTTTTGAAGCGGGGCAGTTCATCAAAGTGGGCCTGAAAACCGGCGATGAAGTAATCGCCAGGCCGTATTCGCTGGTCAATGCTCCGTACGAACGTCCGCTGGAAATCTGTTTTTCCATCGTGCCGGGCGGGCCGCTCAGCCGGAATCTGGCGGCGCTCGATGCCGGCAATGAAATACTGGTTGCGCCGCGTGCCCACGGTTTTCTGGTCCTGAGCGAAATAGCGGCCGGTTCGGATCTGTGGTTGATGGCGACGGGAACCGGTATCGGTCCGTTTCTATCCATCCTGAAAACCGAAGCGCCGTGGCAGCGATTCGAGCGTATCATCCTCATCCATGCCGTAAGATTGGCGAAGGAATTGATGTATCGCGATCTGATGGACGAATTTACGGCCAGATATGCGGAAAAATTCCTGTATGTTCCGTTTGTCAGCGGTGAAGACACCGATTTCGCGTTAACAGGACGAATTACGCATGCCATCACCAGCGGTCAGCTTGAAAAACATGCCGGTATCCAGTTTCAGGCCGCGCAGAGCCGGATAGCATTATGCGGCAATCCGCAAATGGTCAAGGAAGTGCAGCAGTTGCTGATCGATCGGGGTCTGAAAAAACACAGACGTTTCGACCCAGGTAATATTTCCGTCGAAAACTACTGGTAAACAGCATCAACAGATATGTATTGTCCATGTTGCGGGTAGGCGAAGACTTGCTAGCGGTTTTCCCTTTATCGAATCAAGTCCTTCATGAATCAAACCGAAAGCGCGATGGCAGACTTCACTTATTTTCAATTGCGTATCCGGCAATTTGCCGACGAACGCGATTGGGATCAATTTCATACTCCTAAAAATCTGGCGATGGCGTTAATTGTCGAAGCCGCTGAACTGGTCGAACATTTTCAGTGGCTAAGCGACGCAGAGTCGCAATCGTTGTCCGCAGGGAAATTGCAGCAAGTCAGCGAAGAAATTGCCGACATCCAGATATATCTGCTGCGTATCGCCGACAAGCTGAATGTGGACATGGCCGACGCAGTAGATAAAAAACTTACCGCGAATGCGCTTAAATACCCGGTCGATAAGGCACGTGGCAGTTCAAAAAAATATAACGAATTCTGAAATGCCTGTTATTGAAGATATAAATACACCGTTCAGATATGCATTTTGACGTCATCGTTATCGGTGCCGGCGCAGCGGGAATGATGTGTGCCGCGCAGGCCGGCCAGCGCGGCCGCCGCGTATTGCTGATCGATCATGCGGCTAAAATCGGTGAGCGCATTCGTATTTCCGGGGGAGGTCGCTGCAATTTCACCAACCGCGATATCGGCCCGGAAAACTTTCTTTCGCATAACCCGCATTTTGCGCGTTCGGCGCTGGCGCAATTCAGCCAATACGATTTTATCAAGCTGGTCGAACGGTATCGCATCGCCTATCACGAAAAAACCTTGGGACAATTGTTTTGCGATGATAGCGCACAGCAGATTATTGCCTTGTTGCGTTCAGAGTGCGAACTGGGTGGAGTTCGATGGTTGCAACCCTGTAACGTGCTCGAAGTAGCCCGGTTGGCAGCAGGATTCAGCGTCGCTACGGAGGATAACGCCTGGACGTGTAATTCTTTGGTAGTAGCGACCGGCGGCCTGGCTATACCGCAATTAGGAGCGACGCCATTCGGCTATCGGATTGCCGAGCAGTTCGGTGTGCCCGTCGTACCCCCGCTACCAGCATTGGTGCCTTTGGCGCTGGCGCCTGACACCCTTGCAGCGTTGCAGGACTTGTCCGGCGCTACGCTGGATGTGCGCATTCATTGCGCCGGACAGCCTGCCGATTTTCGTTCTTCCATGCTGATTACGCATCGCGGGCTGTCGGGCCCCGCGGTTTTGCAGATATCAAGCTACTGGCAAAACCAGATTTACGGCGGCGGTAAAAAACAGCCCGTCAGCATCGATTTATTGCCGGATATCGATGCCGGAAGCTGGCTGGCGGAGCATCGTCAGAGCAAATCGCCGCTCGCCGTTTTGCTTGGCGAGCATTTGCCCAAACGTTTCGCACAGGAATGGTGCAAGCGGCATAACTGGGGGAAGCCGCTGGCAGAAAACAGCAAAGCCGATATTGCCGCGATGCAGTCGGCGTTGACCGGGTGGATGGTAATGCCGGCCGGCACGCTGGGCTATGCCAAGGCGGAAGTGACGCTGGGCGGGGTCGATACGCGTGCGTTATCGTCTAAAACGATGGAAAGCAAAACGGTGCCCGGCTTGTATTTTATCGGCGAAGTGGTCGATGTAACCGGCTGGCTGGGCGGTTATAATTTTCAATGGGCCTGGTCGTCGGGCTGGGTGGCGGGGCAGTTTGCCTGATCGCAGTTCCGGCAAATGCACCGTCAGTGCATGCGATCAAGCCACGTCGCCGCGATCGAACAGATCGGCTCGCTTGCCGAAACGCCCGTAACGCAGCGCCAGAGTCGGCAATACCAGCAGATTCAGTATCGTCGACGTCACGAGACCGCCGAGTATCACGAGCGCCATCGGTCCCTCGATTTCGTTGCCGGGTTCGCCGCTCTGCAGGGCGAGCGGCAACAGTCCCAGGGCAGTCACGGCAGCGGTCATCAGGATAGGCGCTAACCGTTCCGATGCGCCGAGGATTGCCGTCTCCAGTCCCCAAGCCAGACCGTCGATATTGACCAGATGCTCGTAATGCGAAATGAGCATGATGGAGTTGCGCAGCGTGATGCCGAACAAGGTCACGAAGCCGACCAGCGATCCCAGCGACAAGTCGCCGCCGGTTGCCAGTACGATCAGTACGCCGCCGACCAGCGCAAAAGGCAAATTAGCCATGACGAGCAGAAGCGCTCGCGCGCTTTTTAACGCCAGGAACAGCAACAGGACGATTCCCGTTGCCGCGATCAGCGAATTGATCAGCAAGTCGCGGCGAGCTTGCGCCTGCGCTTCGGCATCGCCGGTAAATACCGCGTAAAAGCCTTTCGGCATGGCAATTTGCGTACGGATACGCCGTTGTGCAGCCTGTACAAAAACGTTCAACGCCGTTCCGCTGACATTGGCGGTAACTGTTTGCAATCGTTGTCCGGCGCTATGTAAAACGGCGTAACGCCCGTCGGTTTCCGCAATATCGGCCAACTGGCTGAGCGGGACGGTCGTCCCCTGGGCGTTGCGTAAAGGCAGCATACCGATTTGCGCAGGATTTTGTCTGGCGGCGGGCGTTAGCACCACGGCTACATTGTAAATGTGATTACCTTCGAAGATCTGGGTCGCAATGACGCCTTCATAGGCTGTTCGGATTGCGTCCAGTACGTCGACCGGTTCGAATCCCCAGCGTGTCAACTGGTCCTGTTTGAGACGTATCGTCAATTGCGGCGTTCCTTGCGGCGACTGTACAGCGACGCCTCTCGCTCCAGGCACCTGATTCAATGCCTGAGCGACTTGCTGCGCCAGACTATCCAGCGTGTCGAGATTATTGCCGTAGATATTGACGACGACCTGAGCGGTATAGCCGGACAGGGTTTCTTCGATACGTTCGGCGAGGAAGGTTTTGGCGACGAAGGCCCATCCGGTGAAACCGGCCGTCGTCTTGCGTATTTGCGCCAATATTCGCGCCTGATCGTGCCCGTTCAGGCCGGGCTGGAGATCGACTTCGAATTCGCCTGCGTTCGTGCCGTATACATCGCTGGAATTATTGGCACGTCCGGCGCGTTGCGCCACCGAGCGGATGCCGGGAATTTTCAGTAAGGCGAGACTGACGCGTCGGCCGGTGTCCAGCGATTGCCGGAGCGAAGTTCCGGGTACGCCGCTCATGTGCAAAATGTAATGCCCTTCGCGCAGTTCGGGCAGAAAAGACGCGTCCAGAAAAGGCAAAACGGCCAGTGCGCAGACGACAGCGACAAGCAGCCCGGCAACCACCCGGTTCGAACGCCGTTCGATGCTCGCCAATAGCGGTCTATAGCGCGTTTTTAACGCTCCGATCAGCCGCGGCTCTTGTGGCTTGAGTCCCTTGCGCGCGAGCAGCAGGTAGGCCAGCGCGGGGGTCACGAATAACGCTACGGCAAGTGAGGACAGTATCGCCAGGATATACGTGATACCCAGCGGGGCAAACAGTTTGCCGGCGACACCCGACAAGGTCAGCACCGGAAAAAATATCAGCGCGACGACAAAGGTCGCGTAAATCACCGCTCCACGGACTTCGACCGATGCCCGGATGACAACCAGCGCGGAGGAAATCGGCTGCGGCAAAAGCGAGTTTTCGCGCAGGCGCCGATAAATGTTTTCCACGTCGACGATGGCATCGTCCACAACTTCGCCCAGCGCAATCGCCAGCCCTCCCAGAGTCATGGTATTGAGGCTGATGCCGAAATGATGCAGAAAGATAATCGCTGTCAGCAGCGATAAGGGAATCGCCGTAGCGGAAATGAACGCCGTGCGCATATCGAATAGGAACAGATACAGCACGATTACGACCAGCACAGCTCCCAGCAACAGCGCAAAACGCAGATGGCCGATGGCGGAAGTAATAAAATTGGCGGGACGGAACAAATCGGGATACAAGCGGATTCCATCGGCCTGCAATGCCGGTTTCATTTCTGCGAGTACCGTTTCGATCGCGTGCGTGACTGTCATCGAGTCGGCGCCGTACTGTCCGTCTACCATGACGACGATACCGGGTTTACCCTCGACGGTCGCACCGCCAGCGGGCGGTTCCGGCGCGAGCGTTACCCGTCCGATGTCGCCCAGGCGAACGGTTGCGCCATTTTTTTGCAGTACCGCTACGTGCGCGAGCTGTTCGATCGAAGTGGTCTGTCCATCGGTCGAGAGCGTGATGCGCTGATTCCGGTTTTCGATAAATCCGGCGCCGCGCACACCGCTCGCACGACGCGCCATACCCAGCACATCCTGTAACGATAAGCCGAGACGGATCAGTTTTTGCGGGTCGACCTGGATTTGATACTGTTTGATCTCGCCGCCGTATACGGTCACGGCGGCGACTCCCGGTATACCCAGGAGATCGGGTTTCAGCGTCCAGTCGGCAAACGTGCGCAAGGCCATCGGCGACAGCGTTGCCGATGTCAAACCGATGCCGAGTATGGTGCCGGTACTGCTGGTCAGCGGATTCATGACCGGCGCTTTCACGCCGTTGGGCAATTGCCCGGCCAGCGTATTCAGCTGTTCGGACACCAATTGCCGCGCCCGGTAGATATCGGTATCTTTGCCGAAGGTCAGCGTGATCATCGATAACCCCTGGATCGATGTGGAGCGCATCGATTCCATTCCCAGCGTACCGTTCAACGCGTTTTCGATCGGCTGGGTGACCAGTATTTCGACTTGTTCCGGCGACAAGCCGGGCGCTTCGGTCTGAATCACGATCAGAGGCGGGGCGAATTCGGGAAATACGTCCAGTCTGGACTGAAAGATCGTATAGATGCCGTAGCCGATCATCAGGCACGCCAGGGCGATAATTATTCCCCTGAAACGTACGGAAAAGCGAACGATGGCGGTCAGCATGCTAACGATC
>DAIETB010000202.1:0-5638 GCA_027345925.1 Sulfuriferula sp. | reverse complement strand
AGCCAGATTTTCGATCTCCTGACAGACCAGCGCGACGCCAGGCAAATCGACCATTTCGACTGCGCCTCGCACTTGATGAAGATAAGTGCGGATCGGGCGCAAAGCGGCCGGGTCGTCTTCGTTTACTTTGAAATGAGTCAGCAATTCATAAATCTGCTGCAACGCATGATCGATTTCGGTTTTGATCCAGCTTAGCGGTGCAATATCGTATTCGGTCATATCGCTCATATTTTTACCTATAAAATCATTTTTTATTATTATCGGTACGGTTAAGAGGGAAGCGCGCGTTTCGGCGCTTCCGTTGAAAACATGCGACTATCCGCCAGAAACGGTTCAAGCCAGCTTGAAACCGGAAATGGATTTTTTCAAATCGGCAGCCAGCGTGGATAATTCGCCGATAGACGATGCGGTTTGCTGGGTGCCGGCCGTGGTTTGTTCGGTAATTTGTTGAATATATTGCATCGCTTGTGCGACTTTGCTGGTTGCTACGGCCTGATTGTCGGTGGCGGCGGAAATGTTTTCGATCAGGTTCGCGAGACTGCGCGAAACCTCACCGATTTCGTTCAAAGCGCGACCGGCGGCATCGGAAAGTTTGGCACCTTCTACCACCCCTTGCGTACTGGTTTCCATGGCGGAGACTGCGTCCTGCGTATCGGACTGAATCGTTTTTACAATTGCGGCGATCTGCTTGGTGGCCTGTCCCGAGCGTTCTGCCAGTCGTTGCACTTCTTCCGCAACTACCGAAAATCCGCGGCCTGCTTCGCCTGCGGCAGCTGCCTGAATCGCGGCATTGAGCGCCAGGACGTTGGTTTGTTCGGTAATATCTGAAATCAGTTCTACGATCTCGCCGATTTCCTGCGACGACTCGCCGAGCCGTTTGATCCGTTTTGAGGTTTCCTGGATATTTTCGCGGATGCTGTTCATGCCGGCAATCGAATTTTCTACTGCTTGCGTGCCTTTTTCTGCGGCTTCCAGCGATTGGTTTGCAACCTGTGCGGATTGGTTTGCACTGGCTGAGACTTCGTTGATCGATTGCGAAATCCCCAGAATCGCAGCCGATGTTTCCTCGATTTCCTGGGACTGGCGCTGGGCAGCTGCCAGTAACTCTTCCGAGATGGCCTGCGCTTGCAATGTAGTATGCGTGACTTTTTCGGTTGCGCGATTAATACCGGACACTAGCCCGCGTAATTCGTCGATAGTAAAATTGATGGAATCCGCGATGGCGCCGGTGATATCTTCGGTAACCGTCGCATTGGCGGTAAGATCGCCGTCGGCGAGATCGCCCAGTTCGTTTAGCAGGCGTAAAATAGCTTCCTGATTACGTTTGTTTTCGGCTTCGCTCAATTGTACCCGTCGTTTCGATTCGTTAATGTTTACGAAACCGAACAGTATCAGACTGCCTAACGCTAAAAGACCTGAGACTATCGCCGCCGCATTGCCGATAGAACCCAGATTTTCGTACGCTTTAGCGATCGTTCGTGCGTCGTTGAGAATATCGTCGCTGGTTTTAAATACCACAAAGCTGGTGTGCTTGGTGGCGATCAACTGCTCTACGTTATTAAGCGTCTGGTCGAGATCGGTATGGATAGGCTGGAAAGCGGTGCTGATTTGGGTAAGCAAATTACGGGCTGCGCTATCGGTTAGCGCTCCGGGTCCGGTTTGCAGAGCTTGCAGAGCGGCTTGAAACGCAGCGCTATCCTGTTTTAATTGCGTAGTGACGGTCTGTTCTTTATTTGCGCTAGACTTGATTAGCGGGGAATTGAACCGCCAAACCGGTTGATTGACCAGCATCATCAAAGCGGTGGCGTTGTGCGTCAAGTGCTGGGCCTGCAAAACAAATTTCTCGACCCGCTGGATATCTGACGGATTTTTTCCGGTCAGAGCCTGCTCTTGCAGAGTACGCGCCAGGGCAAGTATCGTGTCGGCATTCTGGTCGATATCCGCAGCTTTCGAATACGCGCTGGACAGACGTTCTTTTTGTTGAAGGATCAGATTGATTTCGTTTTCGAGCGGCGTCCAATGTGTTTTTAACTGCGCCAATAGAGGCTGTATCGATTGCGGGGAGGCCGGCAGGGCAAAGCTGCCTTTGGTGAGCGCGTTAAGGTCGGTTTTGAATTTCTCTTCGCTGCTCTGTAATTGTGCGTAAGCTGCCGGATTGCCGGCTACCGCTTGTTGAGCGGTTTTGGTGATCCGTTGCGACAGCATTTCCATTTCCGTTACTTTAGTAATATATTCCGTTTTGTTGCTGGTCTGAACTCCGTTATACATCAGTAATACACCGGCTACGACAAGAAATCCCAACCCCAGGACCATGGTCAGCAAATATTGTTTTTCCACCGGAAGGTGTCCGATAAGCGGTGTTTCGTTGGAATTGCTTTCCGACATTTTTTTTAGCCCGCTCATGATGAGCGTGGTATTTTCCGCTGAGGCGGTTTTTCTGCCGTGCCTCGGATCGTTTTTAGGATTGAAGCTAGGGAGTTTGAATGCCATGCCGTGTCTCCGCTTTATAATAATAGTAATAGTGGGTGAAAGCGCCTGTGATAAACGGGTTTAAGCGCTAACGGTTAAAAAAGCAGGGTCTGTGATCAACGTTGCCATATTTATACTGAGCCATTTTTCTCCCTGGTCGTCCCGGTAACAATCTGCTGCCAGGCTCGATTCGACAAGGCGCGATTCGAAATGCATCTGATCCAGATTGCGCAATCCCAATGCCTGGTCGACAAACAAGGCGGAATTGGTAGCGAAACGCGGATGTGTTATCAATAACCGGTTGCTGGAATGGGACTGAACCTTGCCGATACCGACATACGCAGGCAAGTCGACGACGCTGTACAATTTCCCTCGTATATTGGTTACGCCCAGAAACCAGGATTGCGTCAGTGGCACTGAAGCAAACGGCGGCGGGGCGATGACCTCGCTGATGTCGGCCAGGTCGATCAGCCATTTTTGGTTGCCGACGCGGATGGCGAGACGGCTGTTAACGGTAGATTGACTGGTAGCAAGTTGAAGTCGGTTGCTCAATTCTTGTTGAAATTGTCTGAGACTGACGCGTTTGGACATGCTATTTTTCCGCGATAAATAATTTTACAGGGAGCGTATCTTTTGCAACAGCGCGTTTCCATCTATAGGCTTGACGATATATTCGATGGCGCCCTGACGTAATCCCCAGATTTTGTCGGTTTCCTGGTCTTTGGTCGTACACAGTATCACCGGTATGTGTTTTAAATCCTCATCCTTTGAAATGGCTCGCGTAGCTTGAAAACCGTTTAAACCGGGCATGACCACGTCCATTAAAATCAGGTCGGGCATGAGCTGTTTCGCTTTCTCCAGAGCTTCTGTACCGTTTTCGGCAAGATTGATCTGATAACCTTGTTTTCCGAGCAAGTCGGCCAGAAAATATCGCTCGGTAGGGGAATCGTCGACTATAAGTATTTTTTGCACAGCCATGATAAGCGTAACCTCAAAATCGTGTTAATTGGTTTGGGGAATTTCCATTACCGAAGCATAACGCTGCACAGCCGTTAATATAGTATCTTTGGTAAAGGGTTTGGTCAGGTATTCGTTGGAACCCACCATCCGGCCGCGGGCTTTGTCGAATAACCCGTCTTTGCTGGAAAGCATGATGACGGGCGTATTTTTGAAATGGGTATTTTTTTTTATCAGGGCGCAAGTCTGGTAGCCGTCCAGACGCGGCATCATCACGTCGACGAATATGACGTCGGGACGATGGTCGGTAATTTTCGCCAGAGCATCGAATCCGTCTTCTGCCAGTATGATTTCGCAACCGGCCTGCTTGAGAAATATTTCGGCACTTCTGCGTATGGTGTTGCTATCATCGATCACCATGACTTTAACGCCATTTAAATTTCTAGTGTCGGTCATTCCGCCCCCATAAGATATATGCTTGAAAATAGCAATTGCGCTAGAAGATAGTCGCCCAGCTGGCATCGCAACTTATTGGTTCGTTTTTAATCTTATTTTAGCCGTCTGGCAAGCATTTGTTGGTTTTTTTATCAGAATGCGAACTTCCTGTGCGGAGATGAGGCGCATTCGGAAGGTTCTGGCGTTGCGCTATTCAATACTCCTTTACCGTTCCATAACGTCAGATCATTATCATTTCAAAATCTTCCTTGCGCGCCCCGCATTCAGGGCAAGTCCAGTTAATCGGCACATCGTCCCAGAGCGTACCGGGCGCAATACCGTCATCAGGACATCCTTCCGATTCGTTATAAATATATCCGCATACTACGCAGAGATAGCTCTTGAATTCCGATTCCATAATTTTGTCGCTTTTCAGTTAAAATGTTAATTCTAATCCAAGTATGCCTTAAACTGGCGCCGATTTTTAAAATGATCTCTATCCCGCCTCCCATAGTAATGACCTTCGCCGCTTCGGATCCCACTGGAGGGGCGGGGTTACAGGCCGATGTATTGACTTTGACGAGTCTTGGGTGCCATGCTTTGTCTGTAATGACGGCCATTACCGTGCAAGATACGGTAGGCGTCGAGGATTATTTTCCTATCGATGCCGAGTGGATCGCCGACCAGGCACGATGTGTCTTGGAGGACATGCCGGTGGCCGCATTCAAGATCGGTATGGTCGGCAGCGTAGCAGCGATTGCGGCAATAGCCGCTATCGTGGCGGACTATCCCGATGTGCCATTGATACTGGATCCGGTGCTCGCTTCTGGCCGCGGCGATGAACTGTCCAGCGACGATGTGCGAGCTGCGCTAATGGATATGCTGATTCCGCAAACGACCATACTGACCCCGAACAGCATCGAATTGCGCCGTCTGGTCCAGGATGAAGCAGGCAAGACCGAAGAGTCCAGCCTGGAAGTATGCGCCCAGCATTTGTTGGGTATGGGCTGCGAATATGTGCTGGTGACTGGTACGCATGAAAATACGCTGCAGGTTATCAATACATTGTACGATGTGAACGGTGTGGTCCGTTCCGATTCTTGGACGCGGCTACCGGGCAGCTATCACGGTTCCGGATGCACGCTCGCGTCATCGATAGCAGCTACGCTTGCGCATAATCTGGATATATCTGAAAGCGTCCGTGAGGCGCAGCAATATACATATGATAGCTTGCTCGCCGGATTTCGGCCGGGTATGGGTCAATTTATTCCCGACCGTCTGTTCTGGGCTCGTAGAGAGGAAGAGCTGTGATTTCAGGACTTTATGCAATTACCCGTGAAACCGATAATACCGCTCATTTGATCGCTTCGGTCGCAGCCGTGTTGCAAGGCGGTGCTTCCGTCGTGCAATATCGCGACAAAAGCGGCGACATTGCGAGACAGCATGAGCAGGCCAGCGAACTTTTGCTTTTATGCCGGCGCCGGAATGTGCCCTTGATCATTAACGACAGTCTACGTCTTGCCGATCTGGTAGGAGCCGATGGCGTACATCTGGGGAGCGACGACGGAGGAATACAGGAAGCCAGAATCATTTTGGGCCATGATAAACTGATAGGGGTTTCGTGTTACCAATCCTTGCCTCAAGCCCTGGCGGCGCAGGCGGCTGGGGCGGATTATGTCGCGTTCGGCAGTTTTTTTCCTTCCCTGACCAAGCCGGGGGCTCTGCGCGCGGAATTATCGCTCTTACGTCAGGCCGCACGGGTGATTCATCGGCCCAT
>DAIETB010000180.1:0-6021 GCA_027345925.1 Sulfuriferula sp. | reverse complement strand
GTAGGTTTCTGCCGCGTCGTTGACGATTTGCATGGCGCGCGGGTCGGCTAGGCCGATATCTTCCCACGCCATGCGGATGATGCGGCGGGCCAGATATTTTGGGTCTGCGCCGCCGTCGAGCATGCGCGTGAACCAGTACAGCGCGGCGTCGGGATGCGAGCCGCGTACGGATTTGTGCAGCGCCGAAATCTGCTCGTAGAAATTATCGCCGCCTTTGTCGAAGCGGCGCGGGTTGATGCTCAGGGTGTGGCCGAGGAAAGCGGCGTCGATGTGACTGAGATTGCCGGCTTGTGCTGCGGCGTGGGTCTGTTCCAGCATGTTCAGAAAACGTCTGGCGTCGCCATCGGCGTAGCCGATGAGGGTATTGATAGCGGCTTCTTCGAAGCTGACGTCTTTGATTGCCAGCGCTTGCGCACGCGCAAGCAGCGTGCGCATTTCCGCATCGTCGAGCGATTTCAGCACATAGACCTGCGCACGCGAGAGCAGGGCCGCGTTGACTTCAAACGAGGGATTTTCGGTCGTGGCACCGATGAACGTGATCAAACCCGATTCGACGTGCGGCAGCAGAGCATCCTGTTGCGATTTATTGAAGCGGTGAATTTCGTCGATAAAAAGTATCGTATGCCGGTCGTGCACATCCAGACTTTGCTGCGCGGTTTCCAGCGCGGCGCGGATTTCCTTGACGCCGGCCAGCACGGCCGAGAGGGCGATAAAAGAGCAGTCGAATGCGGCGGCGGTCAGCCTCGCCAGCGTGGTTTTGCCGACGCCGGGCGGTCCCCATAAAATCATCGAATGCGGCTTGCCTATCGTAAACGCCATGCGCAAGGGCTTGCCGGGGCCGAGCAAATGGCTCTGGCCGATCACTTCGTTCAGAGTTTGCGGACGCAGGCGTTCGGCTAAAGGCGGGCTATTGATAGACTGATTAAATAAATCCCGGCTCACTTGCTATCGGAAAGCACATCTACGCCGGCCGGAGGGACGAATTTGAACGTGTCGGGCGGCAGTTTGGGATTGCGTTGCAGGCGGCTGAGCCTGAGCACTGTGGTCAGGCCGAAATTGTCGAGAATTTTCATTTCTGTCAGCATATTTCGATCGAAGCCCATCTGGATCTGCTTGAACGTGCTATCCCGATCTTTGGGAATCGCGGTTAGCCAGTCGAGGCCATCTTTATTGCCGGTATCGGACAGCACGTAATATTTTTCAATGGCATTGTCGCCGGCCAGCAAGGCGGCGGGACTGCTGCCTAAAGTGGTATCGTAATGCTTGACGGTGACTTGTTCAAGATCGGTATCGTACAGATAGATTTTTTTGCCATCGCCGACGATAAGCTGCTTGAACGGCGTTTCGTACGTCCAGCGGAATTTGCCGGGGCGCGAGAATATCATCGTCCCGGCAGATTGCTGTTTGATCTTGCCTTCCTTGCCGAGCACGGTCTGGCTGAAATCGGCCTGCGCGGTATGCGTGCCGGCGATGAACGCGTGCAATGCGGCGATACCGTCCGCCCGGCTGCCGGTTGCGTAAAACAGCAGGGCAAGCGTAAGCAATAATAATTTGAATCTGTTTTCGGGTAAGTTCATGATATTCATTAAGACCTAAGAATGACTGGAGGCGATGACTTCGCGGTTGCCGTTGCTTTGCATCGGTGTCACCAGACCGGCCTGTTCCATCGTTTCGATCAGGCGGGCGGCGCGGTTGTAGCCGATGCGCAAATGGCGCTGCACGGCGGAAATCGACGGGCGGCGGGTTTTGAGGACGAGTGCTACGGCTTCGTCGTACAGCGGGTCCGATTCGGCGTCGCCACCGGTTTCGGTTTTGCCTTCGCTGTCGTCGGGCGTATCGAGAATGCCTTCGATGTAATTCGGTTCGCCCAGGCTTTTAAGATAATCCACCACCCGGTGTACTTCGTGATCGGCGACGAAGGCGCCGTGCACCCGCTGCGGATAGCCGGTGCCGGGCGGCAGGTAGAGCATGTCGCCCTGGCCCAGCAGCGCTTCGGCGCCCATCTGGTCGAGTATGGTGCGCGAATCGATTTTGCTGGAGACCTGAAAGGCGACGCGGGTGGGGATATTGGCCTTGATCAGCCCGGTGATGACGTCCACCGACGGCCGCTGCGTGGCGAGGATCAGGTGAACGCCCGCCGCACGGGCTTTTTGCGCCAGCCGGGCGATAAGCTGTTCGACCGATTTGCCGACCACCATCATCAGGTCCGCCAGTTCGTCGATGACTACCACGATCAGGGGGATTTCTTCCAGCGGCTCGGGCTCTGCCGGATTAAGGCTGAACGGATGCGTGATCGGCGAGCCGGATTTTTTCGCCTCGCGGATTTTTTGATTGTATCCTGCCAGATTGCGTACCCCGAGCGCGGACATCAGCTTATAGCGACGCTCCATTTCGCCTACGCACCAGTTCAGCGCCGCGGAAGCCTGGCGCATATCGGTGACGACGGGCGTGAGCAGGTGCGGAATGCCGTCGTAGACCGACAGTTCGAGCATTTTCGGGTCGACCAGGATAAGCCGGACCTGACTGGCGTCGGCTTTGTAGAGCAGACTCAATATCATGGCGTTGATCGCCACCGATTTGCCCGAACCGGTAGTTCCCGCCACCAGCACGTGCGGCATTCGCGCCAGATCGGCAATGACGGGATTGCCGGCGATGTCCTTGCCCATCGCCATCGTTAACGGGCTGCTGGTGTCGTGGTAGATCTTGGCTTCGAGGATTTCCGAGAGTCGCACGATTTCGCGCTTCGGATTCGGAATTTCCAGCGCCATGGCGGTTTTGCCGGGGATGGTTTCGACCACGCGGATGCTGACGACCGACAGGGCTCGCGCCAGATCCTTGGCGAGATTGAGGATCTGGCTGCCTTTGACGCCGGAAGCCGGCTCGATCTCGTAGCGGGTGATGACCGGTCCCGGCAGGGCGGCGACGACGCGGGTTTGCACGTTGAATTCGTTGAGTTTGCGCTCGATCAGGCGGGAGGTGAATTCCAGCGTCTCCGTAGTCAGACTTTCGACCGGCGGGCTGGCCGCATCCAGCAAATGCAGCGGCGGTAACGGCGAATCGGGCATTTCGGCGAACAGCGGCGCCTGCTTTTCGATTTCCACCCGCACCGATTTGATAATGGTGGGCGGAGGTGGCTCGATAATGACCGGTTCCTGTTGCGCCATGCGTTGCTTCTGCACCTGGACGATTTCGTCGCGATGGCGGGTCGCCTTCGCTCCGGCACGCTTGAGACGCCAGTCGGTCCAGAATTTCATCAGGCGCATCCCGCTGTTTTCAATAGCGGCCCCGGCGGACTCGGCGACGGCGAGCCACGATATATCGCTGAACAGACTCCAGCCAACTGCGATCAAAACCAGCAAAGCAACGGTGCCGCCAGTGAAACCGAGTATCTGGACGATTAGGTCGCCGCTCAGCGTGCCTACGATACCGCCGGCCTGTTCGGGCAGCCGATAGTCAAGACTGTGCAGACGGATCGATTCCAGGCCGCTGCTGGCGAGCAAAAGCAAGGCAAAGCCGGCGCCGTGTATAAGGGCGGGACGGTGATCGGGAGTTTCTTGCTGCTCTGCTTGCATGCGATGGTAGCTGCGCCAGGTGCCGAAGCCGGCCAAAACGACCCACCACCAGCTCGAATAGCCGAACAGCATCAGAAACAGATCGGCGGTATAAGCGCCGAACAGACCGCCGAAATTGCTGATGGCGGCATGGCTGCTGTGCGACCAGCCGGGATCGGCGGCCGAATGGCTGAGCAATATCAGCGCCAGCGCGAATGCAATGGCTGCGCCTATCAGCCAGCCGGTTTCGCGCAACAGTCTGACGACTTTGGGCGGCAGGGGTTTTCGGGGCGTAGCGGCGGCTCGCCGGCGGGGAGTGAACATATTCGAATAAGGTCCGTCAACAAATTAGAAGAAACGTGCGCATATCGTTCCTGAGTGGCACAAGCCGGCGCGCCTTGTCCGGTGGCGGCCGCAAATACTGCGGTTCCGGTCTCTGCCGGCCGGTTCGCAAGTACGGTTGCGATTATTCGAGTTATGCATAAGGCGTCCTGCACTGAGATTCAAGTTTAAAATTATAACGTGAAGCTTGGTAAAGATTGGAGTAATCCTGTTAGAATTTCTGCAATAAGTAAAACTATATTAATAGTGTCCGTTTAAATTACCTGGAGCATTAAGAGTTATGGCTGAAACGAAGCATTCGCGTTTACTGATTTTAGGGTCGGGACCGGCCGGATATTCGGCAGCCGTTTACGCGGCTCGCGCCAACCTGAATCCGGTATTGATCACCGGCATGGCGCAGGGCGGCCAGTTGATGACGACTACCGAGGTCGATAATTGGCCGGCCGACGCCGACGGCGTTCAGGGACCGGAATTGATGGAGCGGTTTGAGAAGCATGCGCGACGTTTTAATACCGAAATCATTTTCGATCATATTCATACTGCACGATTGCAGGAAAAACCGCTTACCCTGATCGGCGACCAGGGAACGTATACCTGCGATGCCCTGATCATTGCCACCGGCGCATCGGCCATGTATCTGGGCCTGGAATCGGAACAGGCGTTCATGGGTAAAGGCGTCTCCGGCTGCGCCACCTGCGACGGATTTTTTTACAAAAATCAGGCCGTGGCGGTAATCGGCGGCGGCAATACGGCCGTCGAGGAAGCCTTGTATCTGGCGAATATCGCCAGTCATGTGACCGTAGTGCATCGGCGCGATACCTTTAAATCGGAAAAAATCCTGATCGACCGGCTCATGGCCAAGGTAGCGGAGGGCAAGATCAGTCTCGAACTCAATCATCAGCTCGACGAAGTGCTGGGCGACAAAACCGGCGTGACCGGGATGCGGATCAAATCGACGGCTGATGGCAAAACCAAAGATATAGCGGTAACTGGCGTTTTCGTTGCGATAGGCCATAAACCGAATACCGATCTGTTCGTAGGCCAGATCGATATGGAAAGCGGTTATATCGTCACGCAGGGCGGTCATCGCGGTAATGCGACAGCCACCAACATCCCTGGCGTATTCGCTGCGGGCGATGTGCAGGATCATATCTATCGGCAAGCGATCACCAGCGCGGGCACCGGTTGCATGGCGGCGCTCGACGCCGACCGCTATCTGGAAAAGCTGGCAAAATAATATCGTCATGAGTACCGATCGCGCATCCCTCTCGCTCAAACCCGACGAAGTCGCGCTGTTTCGTGCCGCGGTCAAGGATGCTCGGCCTATCGCCAGTCAGGGCAGGATTTTGCCCGCCACAGTGTTGCCGGCAGCGATCCCGCGTAGCTTGCTGCGCGACGAACAGAATGTGCTGGCCGACAGCTTGTCGGACCATATCGCGTGGGACGATGGGGTGGAATCGGGCGAAGAACTGGTTTTTCTGCGCCCGGGACTGCGCCGCGACACGCTGCGTAAAATGCGCCGCGGTCACTGGGTCCTGCAGGCAGAACTCGATCTGCACGGCATGGTCAGCACCGAAGCGCGGCTTGCCGTGACGCTGTTTCTGGCGAACTGCCGCAAACGCGATGTGCGTTGCGTGCGCATTATCCACGGCAAGGGTCTGGGTTCGAAAAACCGCGAAGGGGTATTGCGCACCAAAGTCAAAAGCTGGCTGATGCAAAAGGACGAAGTGCTGGCGTTCTGTCAGGCGCGCGCTGTCGACGGCGGCAGCGGCGCAGTCATCGTATTATTGAAATCCGTCTGATCAAGAAAAGGAAAACGCAATGCAGGAATTCTCACTGCCCGCCACGGGTAACAAAACGTTTAAATCCGGCGAGGCGCGCGGCAAAAAGCTCGTCGTCTATTTTTATCCCAGGGACGATACGCCGGGCTGTACGGTAGAAGGGGCCGATTTTCGGCACTTATATCCCGAATTTCAGCGGTTGAATTGCGAAATCGTCGGGATCTCCCGCGACAGCGTCGCTTCGCATGAAAAATTCAAAGCCAAGCTGGAATTGCCTTTCGAGTTGCTGGCCGACGAAACCGGTGCAGTGTGCAAACAGTTTGCGGTAATGAAAATGAAAAACATGT
>DAIETB010000176.1:0-12412 GCA_027345925.1 Sulfuriferula sp. | reverse complement strand
AACAAATGTACGGGCCTAATCCTCTGCCGGCCAACGGCACCGATGAAGTCTGCCGCCATTGTTCCATTCGGGGATTATGCCGGCGCGATCAATGGGAAACCGTCAATTCAGCCGGTGCAGGTAGGCTGTCGTTGTAGCTTGCTTCAGTCGGGGCCGACGTGCCGTTCGATTTCTTCCAGGGTGGTATGGCGCACATCTTTACCTTTTACCATGTAAACAACGTATTCCGACATGTTTTTGGTATGGTCGCCCATGCGTTCGATCGCTTTGGCGACAAACATGATATCGATGAAAGTTGAAATAGTGCGGGGGTCTTCCATCATGTACGTGATCAGATTACGCAAGACCAGGTGATATTCTTCGTCGACTTCGATATCCTGGCGGGCGATATGGGTAGCGTTGCTGACATCCAGACGAGCAAACCCGTCCAGAGCGCGGTGGAGCATATCCAGCACGATTTCGGTCATGAAGTTGATCTGGTTGAATTTGGCCTGGATTATGCGGCCGGTTTCATGAATTTCCCTGACCATGCGCGCAACCTTGGCGGCTTCGTCGCCGATGCGTTCGAGATCGGTAATGGTTTTGACGGCGGTGATGACCATGCGCAAATCGGAAGCGGTAGGTTGCCGTCGCGCAATGATCTGGGCGCAATCCTCGTCTATCCCGACTTCGAGCGCGTTGACTAGATGGTCTTTGTCTACGACTTCGTCGGCCAGCACGAAATCGGCGTTCATCAGAGCTTCGATAGCCTGACTGATCTGCTGTTCGACCAGGCCCCCCATTTGTAATACGCGAGCGCGCATGTTTTCAAGGTCGGTATCGAATTGTCTGTAGGTATGTTCTTGGGGCATGGGGTTACTCCTCTGATTATATGAAATTATAGCGTTGTTACCCGTCATTTTGATTACAGTTTTATTACGTTAGCTCGCGGTAAAAGGAATTACGCTATTTTTTCCGTCTATATTGAGCGTAAGCAGCCAATTGGGACTGCCGCTCATGCAAACGGGCAATATGACTTGGGTTTGCCAGATTTGTCCATTTTTGCGCACTAGCCGATAATTGTTATTGCCCATATCCATATCGGCCATGGCGAAGCTGGCGGAAATTTGATGTGCATCGGGCGCGACCACTTGCAGGGTAAACGGATGCAGGCCGACAGGCCGTTGAAGAAAAGTCAGATGTATGCTCTGGCCGTTTACGGTTAATTGGCAGGTATGAAGGATATTCGGACAATTGATCGAATCCGGTTTTTCCCGTTCATGCTGCGATCTATGGTATATCCCGGCTATAATCAACGCCGCGATCAGAACGAAAGTCAGGCTGTAACGTACCGGATGTCTGGGCATCATTGCCATGCTCCTCGTAGTAGTGCTATGCCATGCGCGCCGTGTTGTTGCGCCGTAGCGAGATTGCCGACGGTCAAACCTCCCAAAGCATATACTGGAATGCTGCGTCCTGCGCATAGTTCTGCAAATCGCTTCCAGCCCAGCGGGATCACACCGGGATGGCTGGCAGTAGGTAGTACGGGAGAAAGCAGAGCGTAATCGCATCCCAATTGTTCCGCCCGATCCAGTTCCGATGCATTATGGCATGAGGCGCCGACCAGCCCGAAATCCGGGCGTTGACGCGATTCGGCCAACTGAATCGATGTGAGCTGTATCCCGTCGGCCTGCACTGTTTGCGCGAGTAAAGTATCGCTGTTGATAATGACGCGCGCTCCGGCAGCATGGGCGCGAGCGACGACCGATAAGGCGAATCCTTCCATGTCGTCTATTTCCCGTTCTCGCACTTGTATCAAGCTTAAACCGCGCTCAAGAGCCCGGTCAAGCTTGGAGAGAAATCCGGCGGCATCGTTCCCCGCTTGCGTGATGCCGAACAAAGGCGGCAAGGTCAAAGCGCGCAGGACAGGGATATTAGCCGGCAGTACCGGCCCTACGGTCACTCCGGCCGCAGTCTGCCACGAAAGCGTCTGGCCTTCGAGCGGCTGCGGTTCGCCTTGCCAGTCGTAAACGCGAAAAAAATTCAATACGACGCGGGCGCTGGCATAATCGTGCCGACGCGTAATCCATGGTACGGCACGGGTAACGGTGATACCCACTTCTTCCCGTAATTCACGTACCATCGCCTCATAGGCCGATTCGCCGGCTTCAATTTTGCCGCCGGGGAATTCCCAGCTGCCCGGATGCGTTTTGTCGGGGGGGCGACTCGCGAGCAAGAAACTGTTGTCGCTGCGAAATATGACCGCTGCGGCAACCTGAATAACAGGAATAGTCATGGTTTATATAGATACTCGATGTCAGGGGTTTTAAGAGCGTCGATAATGCGGCGCCGTTGAATTAAGGTTAATGGATTATTCCCGTAAAGTTTGCCGTCCGGCATAATCGCGAGCGAATTGCCATGCGCTGCGACCGGAGCGCGTGCCTCGCGTCAAAGCCCATTGCAGCGCTTCGAGTCGCGCTTCTTCGGCAAGGCCGCCTTTGATGCCGAACGATTCCAGCCAGATCGCGACACTGGCGAGATAGGTATCCTGATCGAAAGGGTAGAACGAGAGCCATAAGCCGAAGCGTTCGGACAGGGAGACTTTTTCTTCAGTGGCTTCGTGCGGGTGCACCTCGCCATTAAGATGTCGCGTTGCTTCGTTTTCGTGCATATATTCAGGCAGCAGATGGCGGCGATTGGACGTTGCATATATCAGTACATTTTCTGGTGCTGCGGCAAGCGTGCCGTCCAGTGCTACCTTTAACGACTTGTAGCCGGTGTCATCCTCCGAAAACGACAAATCGTCGCAAAACAAGATAAAGCGTTCCGTACGATTGATCAGCTGTTTGGTGATATCTGCGAGATCGGCCAGATAATCTTTATCTACTTCGATCATTCGTAACCCTTGCTCCGAATAAGCGTGCAGCATCGCCTTCACCAGCGAAGACTTGCCGGTGCCGCGCGCTCCGGTCAGCAACACATTGTTTGCGGGCTTGCCGGAGACAAATTGAGCGGTATTTTGCGTAATCGATTGTTTTTGTGCGTCTATGCCGGTCAATTGCGATGCGGCGATGATCTGCGGTCGGGCAATCCCTTCCAGCCAGCCTTGAGTGCCTTGCCGGCGCCAGCGAAAGGCGATATGCCGATCCCATTCGGGGGGTGCGGCCGGCGCGGGTAGCCACGCTTCGAGGCGTTGCAGGACAGCTTCGGCGCGTAGCAGGATTGATGCGAAATCAGCTGCGGTATTCGGCATTGATTTTCACATAATCGTAAGAAAAGTCGCAGGTCCACACTGTCGCAACGGCGGTGCCTCGCGTCAGTACGACGCGTACGGTAATTTCCTCCTGCTGCATGATGCGCTGGCCGTCGAGTTCCTGGTAGCTTGCTGCGCGACCGCCATTTTCAGCCACCAGTACATCGTCCAGATATAATTGAATTGTCTGTACATCGAGATCGGGAACGCCCGAATAACCGATAGCGGCTAATATGCGTCCCAAATTGGGATCCGAAGCGAAAAAAGCCGTTTTGACCAAGGGAGAATGGGCGATCGCGTAAGCAATGGTGCGGCATTCGTCGCGGTCGGCACCCCCTTCGACCTGTATGCTGATGAATTTGGTTGCGCCTTCGCCGTCGCGTACAATTGCCTGAGCAAGTTCTCGCGCTACGTCGACGATGGCCAGGGCAAGAGTGGAATAATCGGTGCCCTGTTTATCGATTTCGGTGTTGCCGGCAACGCCGGTGGCAATCAGCATAAATGAATCATTGGTCGACGTGTCGCCGTCTACAGTGATGCAATTAAAGCTCTGATCGGCAGCATGTTGCACCAGTTGCTGCAATACAGGCTGACTGATAGCGGCGTCGGTGGCGATGAATCCGAGTAGCGTCGCCATGTTCGGATGTATCATGCCCGAACCTTTGGCGATACCGGTTATGGTGACGGTTTTACCGTCGATCTCGATACGCCGCGATGCGGCCTTGGCTACGATGTCTGTAGTCATGATGGCATGAGCGGCAGCCAGCCAGTTATCGCTTTTGCAATCGGCGATGACGGCCGGGAGTGCCGCTACGATTCTGTCTACGGGCAAAGGTTCCATGATGACGCCGGTAGAAAACGGCAGGATTTCGGTATCGGTACACGGAAGCCAGCTGGCGAGTGCGCGACAGACGCTGTCCGCATTGTTCAGGCCTGCTTCGCCCGTCCCTGCGTTGGCGTTACCCGTATTGATAATAAGCGCTCTGGGCGCACCCAGAGCCAGATGACGTTTTGCGATGACGACGGGGGCAGCGCAAAATCGGTTTTGCGTAAACACGCCGGCCACACGGCTGCCCGGCGCGAGGAGCATCAGCGTCAGGTCCTTGCGTCCGGTTTTCTTGATTCCTGCCGAGGCGATTCCGAGGCTTACCCCGGCAACGGGAAATAGAGCTCCGGCCAGCGGCGATGTTAAATTGACTGGCATATTTGTATTACTCCGGTGAATATGGGACCTGATTATTGTTTGGCGCGCATCGCTTCATCGTTGAAAGCACCGTCTATTTTATAGACTATGTCTTCGACCAGTCGAAATCCTTCGACGGGGGCATCGTCTTTCATGTAAAACAGGCGTATCGGACCCAGGGTATTGATGGCCTGAGCACGCGTTATGGTCTCGTCCAACTGCTTGATGCCGCTGTTTTGATACATTTGCGCAATAATATTGCCGATAACCGGGTTTTTGTGTTTTCCATCCAGCGACAGGGCTAGGGTCTGATCGATATCGCCGTCCATGATGTCGTATTTGCTGTGGGCACCCAGATAGCTGAACAATTCAGTAAATGTCATATTGCGTTCCTTTATTTAATGGCGGGTAATCAAACCGTCGCGCAGGCTGCTATGGCACATTGCTTCGATACGTTTAATATAATACATAAGGTCGATGGGGAAAGTGACGCCGTCCAGTAATTGTAACGGAAATAAATCGCAGGCTAATACTATGTCGCAGGCGCTGAATACGCCATTCAGATAAAATTTATGTTTGGCGAGATGGGCGCCGAGTCCGGCTAGATGCGATTGCGCGTATAACTGGTTGAAGCCGTCATAGCGGTCGTTGGACAGTGCTTCCACGCTCATGCCGTATACGTGGTCTACCCGTGCCTTGTACCGCGCAAGATCGGCATCATTTGCGCCGATATCGATAAATGCGGGCAATACCGGTGCGTATAAACGCATCAGCACATTTTGGTTGGCGTCGCGCCATTTTAATAAAGCCTGCCACGCTTCCGGCTCGACTAGGCCGGTATAGACCGGTTTTCCGCTCGTTTGTCCGTCGAGTCTCGTCAGGATGGTCAGGGCATCCGTTTGTACGGGTTGCCCGGGTATCGTTAGCGCCAGGTCTGCGCGGGCGACTCCGAGATCGAACCATATCTCGTCGTCGTCCTGCGCCAGCGGCTGGCTGCAAAATTCGACCTCCTTGTAGGAGAGGGCAAGTCTTACCTGCTGTGCCGACATGGACGACCAGCGATGATAAAGCTTGATCATAATTTGCCGACGATAAAGTTGTATTCGCGCGGATCGACCGGGGTGATCGACAGTCGATTACCGCGCTGCAGTATCCTCATCGAAGCCAGTTCGGGATAGCTGCGGATTTCCTGCAAAGGCATCAACCGGGTTTTTTCGGTCAGTTGGACATCGACATTGACCCAGCGCGGATTTTCCCGGCTGGCCTTCGGGTCGAAATAACGATGTGCCGGGTCAAATTGGGTCTCGTCCGGATACGCCAGACGGCTGACTTTTGCCAGACCGGCAATCCCGGGATGAGGGCAGCTGGAATGATAAAACAGCACGGCATCGCCGACGTTCATTTGATCGCGCATGAAATTGCGCGCCTGATAATTGCGTATGCCGTACCAGGCGACAGTTTGATTGGGGAACTCCGCCAGATCGTCTATACTCACGTCGGACGGTTCGGATTTCATTAGCCAGTAGCGCATGTATGCTCGTCGTATAATGTAAACATTTTTATTTTACTGGAAAACTTATGCCTGTACTGGAACAAAAATTGATCGCATGGTTTCAGCATCCCGCCATCCAGTGCCACAACTGGGACGCCCGGCTGTTTTGGCAAGCGCTTGACGCCCGGCATCCATTCGGCAGATTGAAAATCGATCCCCGCGAACTGGAAGTGTTGTTTGCCGCGCTGATGGAAGAACCTTCGGAATGTCAGGCCGGACTGAACGCCGAATCGGCGGCCCGAGGCGATTTCATGTTGCGCGGCGATTTTCTTGCCGCGAATGCAAGACGGCACGAGTTGCCGTTGCTGACCAGAATTTACCCGGGTAAGGAATGATCTTGAAACAACTCGACACGACCGCGCTGGATAAATTGACGGCGCAAGCAAAAAATTCTTCCCGTTTACGGGCCAATGCCAATCTTCACAGCGAACTGAGCGATCCAGTCCAGCGTCTGGCGATCGCCATGGAGCCGGATACGGTCATACGCCCGCACCGGCATTTTCAGACCTGGGAATTGCTGACTGCGCTGCGGGGACGGTTTATCGTATTGTTATTCGACGATGAAGGCATAGTCACGCAGCGCATAACGCTGGGGGAGGACTGTTTCGTGCAGGAGACTCCGCCTGGTATCTGGCATGGCGTGCTATCGCTGGATAGCGGCGGCGTTATTTTCGAGGTGAAACGCGGTCCCTATCTCCCGATCGACGGTGCTGACTTTGCGCCGGCGTATGCCGGAGACGATGCGAAGCAGGGTATTGAGTTAAATCGCTGGTATGCCCGGGCGAAAACAGGCGATAAGCTCTGGTAAATGAAAAACGGCGCCGGAAAATTCCAGCGCCGTTCACATGTTATTACGTCAGATGAAGTATCAGGCGTAGCAGCGCAGTTTTCGGGAAAAGGTCTGCAATGCTTCGATTCCGCTTGATTCGGCGCGTAAACACCATTCCTGCAATTGTTTGAGCAACTGTTCTTTGGACATGTTGGACCGCGACCACAATGCCGATAAATCCTGGCGCATGGTGTAAATAATATCCAGCTCGCGGCTCTGTTTGAGCATTTCGCTCAGTTTCAGCTTGTCGGCGTCGGCGAGTTCGGTCGCATCCAGATGCAGCCAGTGCTTCAGTTTTTTGACCATGCCGTGGTCATCGAAGTGCGGTATGGAGGCTTGCAATTTGCCGACCTCGATTGCGCAGGTCGCTTTTACCGAACGGGCGTAACGCGTAAGCACATCGTAACGATGGGTGATGACTGCCTGCAGCAATTCGAGGTCGCAAACCGGTTTGGCCAGATTGAAGCGGGCGATGGGAGCGATTTTTTTAACTTTGGCCAATCCGGCAATTTCCATGGTGCGGATATAGAGCCAGCCGATATCGAATTCGTACCATTTATTGGAGAGTTTAGCCGAACTGCCGTAGGCGTGATGATTGTTGTGCAGTTCTTCGCCGCCGATAAGTATGCCCCAGGGCGAGATGTTGGTGCTCGCATCTTCGCAGGCAAAGTTGCGGTACCCCCAGTAATGACCGACACCGTTGACAATTCCTGCTGCCGTAACGGGTATCCATGCCATCTGGATTGCCCAGATGGTCAGGCCGACCGGGCCGAACAGGATCAGATTTATTGCCATCATCAGGTAGATGCCCTTGCCGGTATGACGGGTATAAAGATTCCTTTCTATCCAGTCATCGGGAGTTCCTGCACCGTATCTGTCCATGATGGACTGATCCTTGCAGGCGGCGCGATACAACTCGGCGCCTTCGAAGAATACTTTTTTGATTCCGAGTACCTGGGGGCTGTGAGGATCTTCCGCCGTTTCACATTTGGCGTGGTGCTTGCGGTGTATCGCCGCCCATTGCTTGGTGACCATGCCGGTGGTCAGCCAGAGCCAGAAACGGAAAAAATGGCTGGGGATTGCATGCAATTCCAGCGCCCTGTGCGCCTGATGGCGATGCAGATAAATGGTTACGGCGGCAATGGTGATATGAGTCAGTGCTAAAGCTACGAGACCGTATTCCCACCAGGAAAGATGTCCCATTAAACCGGTTGCGAGTGTTGCTGTCATGATGTGTTCGCCTTTTACGATACCAAGCTGCCGAATGGCAGCTCACTGATAGCCGGATATCGGCTCGATTTTTTTGTCGTCACAAATTATACCATAAGTCAAGTGACGGGCATATCTTTGGCGGCAACGTTCAATATCTGTATATCGCGACGAGGATAGGGAATTTCAATATTGTTTTGCTTGAAAGCGGCCCATATTTGCATATAAAGATCGGAGACCAGCCCCGACTGTCCTTCTTCCGGGTCGGCAATCCAGACCGTCAGGGCAAAGTTGATGCCGCTGTCGCCAAAATCCGTCAGGAATGCCGATGCGGTATAGCCGTCTGTTTTCAGTACGCGAGGATGTTTGAGCGCGATCGATTTCATGATCTCCTGCACTTGTACCAGATCGCTGTCGTAGCCGACCTGGATCGGCAATTTGACGCTGACATCGCGTTTTGTGAAGGAATGGTTGATGACAGTAGATGTCATCAGCGTTTCGTTAGGAATGATGATTTCGGTGCCGTCCAGTACGCGCAGCAAAGTATAGCGGGTATTGAGCTGACTGACTTCACCGTATTTGTTGTCCACCGTGATCATATCGCCGGGACGTATCGAGCGGTCGAGCAGAATGATAAATCCCGATACATAATTGCTGGCGACTTTTTGTAGGCCGAAACCGAGGCCTACGCCCAGTGCGCCGCCGAATACCGATAATACCGTGATGTCGATGCCGACGGCGGGCAAGGCGATCAGCACCCCTGCTATCAATAACAGCGTCCGTATGGTTTTAATCAGCGCCAGGCGCAGACTGGGATCCATGACGGTAGCTCGCATCAATTGCGTTTCGATCAATTGCGACATCCATAATGCGCCGATGATGGCGAGGATGACGACAATAAGCGCCTCCAGTGCCAGAAACAGCGAAAAATGATGGTGCCCCGATTCGAACGAGACGTTATCCAGTATCGAATCAATGACCGGGAACAGGCCGGTGATATGCAGCGCAAAGCCGATCCATATCGTCCAGGCGATATAGCGCTCCCAGACAGCCAGCGATGCATTGTTTTTAAAGACATGGCGCAACATGTAGCTCAATACCCGGACAAGTACCAGTGCAACCAGCAAGGGGATGGCAATATTGAGCAGATGCACTTCATGATCGGGTATGAGCAGGTTGCGTCCCAACGCCACCAGAAATAGGGCGATCAGAGGCACTGCCAGATGGGTGAGATTGGAGCGGTCTACTTGCCAGTCGGGATGCCTGTCGACAATAAATTTGTTGAACAGGCGCACGATGCCCCAGCTCAGCAGTCCGCAAACCAGCAAGACGCCGACTTGCCAGAGCAAATCGGTCTGATGCGATTCATGGATTAAATGAGTGATTAAATTTTCCAGAGGAGGGGATTTAGTCTTCATTTGAGATTGGCCGGAATGCGATGAGAGACGAATTGAAAATGAACGGATTTAAAGCGGGTTGGCTTGATCCTTATAGCCGGTTACTCGGCGAACATAGATGAAGCGGGCAGTTAATCAAATAATACACGGAAAATATCGATCATGCATGCGCTTCGAGAACCGCGGCAAAGAATCCATCCGTCCCGTGATCGGCCGGATTGAGACGTAAATATTCTCCGGTATCCAGATTTATTTGCTGTTCGCCGAATACTTCTGCGGCGTTCTTCAAACGAAAGCGGGGAGTGGCTTCAAGAAAAGCGGTCACTATATCTTCATTTTCTTCCGGCAACAGGCTGCAGGTGGCGTATACCAGACGGCCACCTGGCTTGACCAGTTTGGCGGCGGCGCTCAGGATGCTGGCTTGCTTGACAGAAAGTTCCGCTACACTATCGGGGTTCTGACGCAATTTCAGGTCGGGGTTGCGGCGCAAGGTTCCTAATCCGCTGCAAGGCGCATCGACTAGGACGCGGTTGATTTTGCCTGCCAGGCGTTTGACCCGGCTATCATTTTCGCTGCTGATCAATTGCGGCGTAATGTTGGACAAACCGGAACGTTTCAGTCTGGGCTTGAGGCGGGTGAGCCGTTTTTCCGAGACATCGAAGGCATACAGCCGTCCGGTCGACTGCATGAGCGCTCCGAGCACCAGTGTCTTGCCGCCGCTACCCGCGCAAAAATCCACTACCATTTCGCCGCGCTTGGGAGCCATCAGATAAGCCAGCAACTGGCTGCCTTCGTCCTGCACTTCGAAATGCCCTGCCAGAAACGGCTTGTAATGGCTGAGCGCAGGTTTGTCGGTCAAGCGTATGCCTACCGGCGAATAAGGCGTTGCGACGGCATGCATGCCGGCTTCGTTCAAGGTCGCCAGCAATTCGTTGCGTTTGGCGAGTACGGTATTTACGCGCAGATCCAGCGGTGCCGGCCGGCGCAAAGCGGTGCATAATTGCGTGGCTGCCTCAGCCCCGTAAACTGCCAGCAAACGTTCCGCCAGCCAGTCGGGAACGTCCCATTGTACCGGAAGGGCTTGCGCCGTCAGATCGAAGGCTTTGATTTCCGGCACCTGATCCAGTTCCGGTCCGCGCAAATACGGAGCCAGTTCGCGCATATTCATCCCTTGCAGCCGGACCAGCCAGGCAATCGCGAGCAAGCGCGGGGTGGGTTTCCCGCAGGCCGTATCGAGCGAGCGCAGATTGCGCAGAACCCCGAACACCAGCTCGGCAACAAATGCCCGATCTTTAGGTCCTAGTGCAGGATGCTCGCGGAAAAACCGGCTCAGCAATACATCGGCAGGCGCTTCCAGCGGCAAAATGGAACGCAGCGCTGTAATCGCCGTTTCTAGCGGGAGAGGGGTATTAGCCATCGAAACAAGTATGCCTTATAAAAACGAGGAAAAGAAGGTGTGCCCTGTGACTTCGGCATGCGATGACCGGAATTGCCTGTCGGGACGGAATATGCTTCCGGCTGAAAATACAAGCTTAAATTGTACCATAAGTCTGCAAGCGTAAAAAATGGACTGCCTCCGCGATTACGACGATTCCGTGGGCGACGGGGAAGTGGACGCCGTTTTTTCCGGGCGATTTCGATTTAATTTTTTTATCAGGATTTTGCCTGCATTGATCCCCGGAAGTTCAAGCACAATATGAGCGAGCAATGCAAATGTGACCAGTCCGGCTGCTGCGACGGCGATCACCATCCAGTAATGCAGCGCTGAACCCAGCGCGAACAGTCGCAGCGACGGAACGGCGAAGATCGCGTACAAAGCCAGTCCCTGTAAAATATAGATGCCGTAACTGATTTCGCCTAACCGGCGCGCCGCGCGAGTCTGCAATAAACCGAACAGCGTGCAGCCCGAAGTAACGAGGAAAAAAACCGTTGCCAGCATTAAAATCGGTACTGCTGTATAAGCGGTATCAAATCTTGAGAAAACCAACGCCAGCAAAATAATCGCTATAACCGATTTCATATTATCGCTCAAATGTTTATCCAGAACGGTTTTATGCTGTTGGATGGACACGCAGGCCATGCCTGCCAGGAAATCCGTGGCGGCTATCCATGAGGGCGAATGCGTATGCTCCATCATGGTGAAGCTGATTATGAGGCTTGTTAAAGAAAACCAGAGATGAGACTGATATTTGCGTGCAAATACAGCTGCGACAGGAAGCAAGCTTAAATAAAACAGCCATTCGTAATGAAGAGTCCAGGTGACGCCAGCCAGAATTAGCCCGGGAGAGGGGTAGGTATTGATAATCGAGGCGGGATTTTTAAAACCGAAAAGCGCTAACGGGGCTATCTGCCGGATCAAAGTCAACGGGGACTGCAATAACATAAAATCCGTTTGGCGGAATACAACGAAAAGCATCAGCAGAACGGCCAGATAATATAATGGGGCAATGCGGAAGATTCTGCCCAGATAAAGCGCTCTCCAGTCAAGATGGCCGCAAGCCCGTATCGCTTTTCCCCAGAACAGATATCCGGTAATCATGAAAAACAGCGAAACACCGCTTTGCCCCAATTGCGTATAAAAAAAGGAGGGCGGTAATCGCCAGACGCCGGTGAGCAAATAAAGATAATAGATGGCCGCATGATGAAAAAATACGCCGGTAGCGAGAAAACCGCGCAAGCCGTCTATAGTGGACGTGCGCGACGTCTCGTCATGCCAGGCGATATCCGCAGCGGAAAAGAGTGGCGTGCCGGCGTAGGCCAGCACTGCTGCCACAATGACAAAATAGGCAAAAGGCGTATAAAAAGACAAAACAGGCAAACGGGTTATTTATCAAGATTGAGAGCATACTGTAAATTTCAGTTTTTTATCTTAAAAAATGAACGGATGTTGCTGTTTCGAAACTGGATGCGGGTGCTGGATGGCTCTGAAACGAATGATCCTTCCATTCGTCAGGATCATCCACTCTTGCTTGTAGTATCACGCGGGCCGCTTAATCGTCGTCGCCACGAC
>DAIETB010000161.1:0-4094 GCA_027345925.1 Sulfuriferula sp. | reverse complement strand
GTTTTAAGCGGACGCCAGACACCGGATTTCACTTGATACAAAGTGATCGCGGTGTTCGCCAGATCGCCGTTGCGGTCGAAACGGATATGTCCGGTAACGCCGTGGTAATCGGTTTTGGGCAATTCGGCCAGGTATTTTTCCGGATCCGCCGACTGTGCGCGTTTCATTGCTTCGACCAGCACATAAACGGCATCGTAAGCGTAGGGGGCGTAATTTTGTATATCGCCGTAACGGGCGTTGAATTTTTTCTTGAATGCCAGGCCGCCTGGCATGTCCGTTATCGGTAATCCCGGGGTGGAGGCGATTGCGCCTTCGGCATCGCGTCCGGCAAGTTTGATGAACAGCGGCGTTTCCATACCGTCGCCGCCCAGAAGTTGAGCTTTCAGCCCCAGTTCGTGCATTTGCCTGGCGAGCGGAGCGGCTTGCGGGTCCATGCCGCCAAAAAATATCACTTGCGGGGCGTGTGCTTTGATCGAAGTCAGGATAGCCATGAAATCGGTCGCTTTGTCGGTGGTGTATTCGCGCGCGACGACGGTGCCTCCGGCCGCTTTGACCGCTTTCTCGACTTCGTCGGCCAGTCCCTGACCGTACGCCGAACGGTCGTCGATAATAGCGATTCTTTTTGCGCCCAGCTCCTTGACGGCGAATTGCCCGAGCGCTTGACCCTGCTGGCGATCATTGCTCATAACCCGAAACGCGGTATTAAAACCTTGCATGGTGTAAGTTACGGCGGTAGCGGAAGGCGAGATTTGAGGAATTTCGGCGTCGTAATAAATTTTGGAAGCGGGAATGGTCGCTCCCGAATTGAGGTGGCCGATGACCCCGGCGACATCATCGTCGGTCAGCTTCTGCGCAACCATCGTCGCGGTTTTCGGGTCGGCCTGATCGTCTTCGACGAGCAGTTCGAGATGCATTTTTTTGCCGCCCAGAATCAAGCCTTTTGCATTGATTTCATCTACCGCCAGTTGCGCACCGTTGGCATTATCCTTGCCGAGATGGGCTTGGGGGCCCGTCAGCGGCGACGCAGAACCGATTTTGATCACGGGTTCGCCATTGCCGGCCGGTTTGCTGCATCCGCTTAATAGCAGGCTGGAGATTGCAAGCAGGAACAAAAAATTTCGCAGCTTCTGATTCAAGGGGACGACTCCGTCAGAGAAAGGTAACAAAACCTTAATCAGTTATAACATAAACGAAGGCAAACGGAAATTAAAGGCGCGATCAAGTATGATTATTGAGCCAGCACCCAGCTGATAATAGCGTGCAAATCCTGATCGCTAGCCTGCGGGTAAGGCGGCATCGGCGTCTTGCCCCAGACGCCGGCGCCGCCCATCCGGATTTTCCGGTATAACACGGCCGGAGCGTTCGGGTCGCCTTTATAACGCGCGGCTACGGCCTTGAAAGACGGGCCGACGACATGGCTGTCCACCGCATGGCACGTCATGCAGGCGTTTTGTTTCGCCAGGCTAAGACCGGTATCGTCGGGCGCGGCGTGGGCCAGTAACGGCAGTATTGCCAGCGCGGTAAAACCAGTCCGGAATTTCATTGTGTCGTCCTCGGGTCAAATTTTGATTTTAGCGGCAGATCGCCATGTAACTCAAGTGTGCGTTGTCGACAGCCATGCTTGCAGCGGCTGCCATTGTTCTCGTTCGCGTACGGTTTGATAGAGCGGCAGATCGAAGATGCTTTTGCCTTCGAAAGCAGAATTTACATAGGCTTGCGTTTCCTGCAAATGCGCCAGCGCCGGTAATTCTTCAGCGGTCAGGAATTTGTCGAGCTGCACTGTAGCGCGCGTACGCGGCGTAATGCGCATACCGACCATCCCGACAAAAGCCCGTTTTTTTCGTACCGCTTTTTCACCTTGTAATGCTTCCAGAAAAGTTTTGCTGGCGGCCATGTCGAATACCGACGGCGCAATCGGCACCAGTACGCGATGCGCCAGTTTGAGCGCGCGGTCCAGATTTTTGCCGTGCAGTCCGGCCGGAGAATCGATAACCAGCCAGCCGGTTTGGGTTTTGGCACTCTGTTCCGGGTTATACAGCCAGACTGGAGCCAGATCGGCAGGACGTTGCCGGAGCCACGCCGTCGCCGACTGCTGCTTGTCCAGGTCAAGCAGGCGCACATTGTCGCCCCGGATTGCCAGCATGGCGGCGAGATTCACCGCCAGAGTCGTTTTGCCGCTCCCGCCTTTGGGATTAGCGACTAAAATGACGTTCATTCCGTCGTTCGATTTGCGTCACATCGCGTATCGCGCCGGTAGCGGCTGAAGTCGTCATTGCGGCATAGGCCCGTAAAGCGACCGACACCGTACGCTCGCGCTGCACCGGCTGCCAGGCTTTCGGGCCGCGTGCCTCCATCGCAGCGCGTCGCCGGGTCAGCGTGTCGTCGTCGACCGCGAGATGAATACGCCGGGCAGGAATGTCGATTTCTATCGTGTCGCCTTCTTCCACCAGCCCGATGGCGCCGCCTTCGGCCGCTTCCGGCGAAACGTGGCCGATGCTCAGACCGGATGTGCCGCCGGAAAAGCGGCCGTCGGTAATGAGCGCGCAGGCCTTGCCCAGTCCCTTCGATTTGATATACGAGGTCGGGTAGAGCATTTCCTGCATGCCGGGGCCTCCTTTCGGGCCTTCGTAGCGGATCAGCACGATGTCGCCGGCGTGTACCCGGTCGGCCAGAATGGCTTCGACCGCGCTGTCCTGCGATTCGAAGATGCGGGCTTTACCGCTGAATTTGAATATGCTTTCGTCTACGCCAGCGGTTTTGACGATGCACCCGTCGAGCGCGATATTGCCGTGCAGTACCGCGAGGCCGCCTTCCTTGCTGTAGGCGTGCGCCAGATCCCGGATACAGCCCGCGCTGCGGTCGGTATCCAGGGACGGCCAGCGTTTGTCCTGGCTGAAGGCCACCTGGGTCGGAACTCCGCCGGGTCCGGCGCGGAAAAAGGTTTTCACTTTATCGTCGCCGGTTAGCATGATGTCGTATTGCGCCAGCGCCGCGCCCATGGTTTTACTGTGCACGGTGGGCAGATCGCGGTGCAGCAGCCCGGCGCGATCGAGTTCGCCGAGTATCGCCATGACGCCGCCGGCGCGATGCACGTCTTCCATGTGGAATTGTTGCGATGCCGGGGCGACTTTGCATAAATTGGGCACGCGCCGGCTCATGCGGTCGATGTCGTGCATGGTGAACGGTACGCCGCCTTCGTACGCGGCGGCGAGCAGATGGAGGACGGTATTGGTCGACCCGCCCATCGCGATGTCGAGCGCGATGGCGTTTTCAAAGGCGTCGAACGTCGCTATCGAGCGCGGCAGGACGCTGTAATCGTTGCCTTCGTAATGGCGTTTGGCCAGGTCGACGATCAGGCGGCCGGCAGCCAGAAACAATTCCTTGCGGTCGGCGTGCGTCGCCAGCGTCGAACCGTTGCCGGGCAAGCTCAGGCCCAAGGCTTCGGTAAGGCAGTTCATCGAGTTGGCGGTGAACATGCCGGAGCAGGAACCGCAGGTCGGACAGGCGGAGCGCTCGATCTGCTCGACCTCTTCGTCGGTTTCCAGCGTGCCGGCGGCGGACACCATGGCGTCGACCAGATCCAGCTTGACGATTTTGCCGTGGATGGTGGTTTTGCCCGACTCCATCGGTCCGCCGGAGACGAAGACGACGGGGATATTCAGCCGCATCGCCGCCATCAGCATGCCCGGAGTGATTTTGTCGCAGTTGGAGATGCATACCAGCGCGTCGGCGCAATGCGCATTGACCATATATTCGACGCTGTCGGCGATGAGCTCGCGCGACGGCAGCGAATACAGCATGCCGCCGTGCCCCATGGCGATGCCGTCATCGACTGCGATGGTGTTGAATTCCTTGGCCACGCCGCCGCTGGCCTCGATTTCGCGGGCGACCAGCTGGCCGAGATCCTTCAGATGCACATGGCCGGGGACGAATTGGGTGAACGAATTGGCGATGGCGATGATCGGTTTGTCGAAGTCGCCGTCCTTCATACCGGTGGCACGCCACAATGCGCGTGCTCCTGCCATGTTTCGGCCTTGAGTGGTGGTGCGGGAACGATAAATGGGCATACTCAATATTCGATCTAATGCGATAAT
>DAIETB010000107.1:0-3417 GCA_027345925.1 Sulfuriferula sp. | reverse complement strand
CGATGCAGATGCGCGATATTTCCAGCTTGTCCATTAAATTGATTTTTTTGGACAGCACCAGAACGTCGATATCGCCGCCTTTGCTGCATCGTCTGCTCGCGAACCATACAAATAAATCCGTGCGTCGGCATCGGCTGCGCGAACAATGCGCCTATGTCTTGTTGTTCGTCACCAGCCAATCGCATGCATTCCTCCGGAATTTTTGGCAGTTTTTTTTGTAGAATGGTGCGGCTATCGCAGCATTAAAAAACGAAAGATATTTGCCGCTGTCACATCAAGCGGTATGAGCGGCTTGTACTTCCAATGGATAAGCTCCATTGAGACGAGCTTCCAGCAAAACCAACTCGACAGCGCTACCATCTTCAGCATAGCTTATGTGTGTATTCCAGTTTTGCGAAACTTCGCGCACTATGGGCTTGTCAGATAAACGAATGATGCTGAACATGATATTTACTATACTAGTCAGCTACTGAACTGTCTAATAAATTAGACCAAGCGCTCGTATCCTGAATCTAGCCAACCGCCTCCATCCCGACTTCAGTCAATTTCCCGTGCTCCAGCCGGAACACCCGGTTGCAATAAGTCCGGATCAGATCGGGATCGTGCGATGCAAACACGAATATTTTAGCGGCGGCGATCAGTTTTTGTATCCGTGCCTTGCTTTTGTCCTGGAACGACGCATCGCCGGTAGAGAGCATTTCGTCGATCAGAAGGATTTCCGGCGTGTTGGCGGTGGCGACGGCGAACATCAGCCTCATGGTCATGCCGGAGGAATAGGTCCGTACGGGCAATCGCAGAAATTCGCCCAGCTCGGTGAATTCTTCGATGTCGGGCAGCATGGCTTTGACCTGCGCATAGCTCATGCCCATCATCATGCCGAGATTGAACATGTTTTCGTAACCGGACAGTTCGGGTTCCAGACCCGCGCCGATTTCAAATACGGTAGCGACCCGGCCGATGCGCTCGACCCGACCGAGAGCCGGTTGATAAATCCCGGCCAAAGTCCTGAGCAAAGTGCTTTTACCGGCACCGTTATGCCCAATCAAACCGATGGCGTCGCCGTCCTTCAGTTCGAAGCTGACGTCGTTCAGCGCAGTGACGACCGTGGTATGCCCGGCTTCCTTTTCGATCCGGCCGCCGGTCGCAATGCGCACGATCTGGTTACGCAGCGACATGCCGCGGGCGTTATAAATCGGATATTGCAAGGTAACGTGTTCAAACAGGATTTTTGCCATGATATTTACAACCAGAAAGCCAGACGATGACGATATCTGCGATTGAACAATACGCTCGCTAGCGCGCCGAATGCCAGCAAACCGAGCATGACAGCGTAAGCCTTGATCGTCGGAACCTCGCCGAATACCGGTCCGCGAACCACCTCGATAAAATAGGACAAAGGGTTAAACTCGATTATTTTCATGCTGATGGGCAATTTATCCGCCCGGAAAAGCACCGGCGTAATAAAGAAAAACAGCGGCATGAGCGATGCGATCGTATATTCAAGATCTCTGAATCGTGCGCCGAACAATCCAAGAATATAGGTTATCCATGACAAATTGAGGATAACCAGCAGTAAACCCGGAATGGCAAGCAGCGAAATCGCCGTGAGGGGCAAGTGGAAATACCAGACCACGCCAACGACGATAACCAGATTATGCAATAGATTGATTACCTGCCGAGTCAGCGACCGGACCACGAAAAACCAGGTCGGCATGTACACATTGCGAATGATCGCCGCCTGCCGTATGAACGTCGTCGCGCCGTCGCTGATCGCACCGGACACCAGTTGCCAGACGATCATGCCTATCGTGATCGTGGGCACGAACGTATGCATATTCTGCTTTAGCAGGGCACCCCACACGATGCTCAAACCGAGAATACTGATCAGGTTGCCGAAAGTCAGCCAGAACGGCCCCAACACACTTTTACTGTAACGCGCGCGCGTATCGCTCCACGCCAGATACATCGCATTAAATACCAGACTCATTGCGGCCTTTCCGGGTTGTTGATTTTAGTATTCAGGGTAACAATCATACCAGACTGTATTTTTGCGCTTTCCGTTTCATGACGGCAACGATGCCGACAAGCATTTCGGTGGCGGGCCGGGCAGCCATCAATGCATCGAGAAACAAGACCGTATCTGTCATGTACTCATGCACGAGCAAGTTACGCAGCTTGCGTACACCAATAAATTCTTCGGCATTTTCTACCCATTCCATGCGTTCTGCAAAAGCAATGCTATCCAATAACGATTTAGGCTGTCCGCCGATCAATCTGGCAAATGCCGGCAGCAGCTTTTCGCCGAGACGGTCTTGCAATCGTCCAAAACGTCCCACAAACGCATCGATTTTTTCTGCCAGATCTTCCCGTTCAGCCAATGCGACCACCCAGGCAAGATCGATAGGTTCTGCGTATAACGTTCGGTAAGTATATTGCAGGTGAGCCGCCTCGCGCGCCGCAAGATCAAGTGCGATCAATGCGGCATCCGCGTGTTCGGGCAAATATTCCACATTCACAGCAAAACCCCCTTATCTTTGGCAACTTGAAAGATCGGCGCATCGCTCGCACGCCCATCCTTGAGCAAGACATCGGTCTTGCGATCACCCAGACTCATGACCAACGCCCCTTCCAGACGGCATAGAGCGCTCGCGCGACTGGGAATCAACTGTTCCGTTTCAACCAGAAGGTCGATGTCTCCGCCCCGTTTGCTGTCATCCACGCGCGAACCGAATAGCCAGACCTTGCTGTCCGGACCAATAATTCTGGCAACGGCAGATTTGATGAGGGAGCGCTGCGTCTCGGTTAAACGCATGGCTTATTCATGTCAGTCATTATTTATCTAGGTATTACAATACGTCATGCATATTTTTTGGCAAACGCCTCGATCCGGCCCAGTACCGCAAGCAAATCGTTTGCAAGCTCGTAGGCCTTGTTAAGCATTGCCGACTGGAGTGCCGGATCGTCAGGATAATCGTGCGAGAACTGATTACGCATTTCGCGCAGCAGTAACCACCTTTCGGCAGACGGAATTGCGCCGATTTTCTCCAGCCGGTTTAGCTTGTCCAGAAAAGCGGCCAAATTTCCTTGTTCCTTGGTCAGTTCCAATACGGCCGGAAATAAATTCACGCCCATTGCATCCTGCAACTTGGCAAAGCGAGTAGAAAACTGATCCAGAATCGCCAATTCCGTATCGCTCAGTTCGGGCATTCCGGCAGCAGTCAGCGGAAATTTCGACTGCAATTGGCACATGGCCCAGGTCAAGCGATCGGCGTGTCGCTTGCATACTTCCAGCGCCGCTTCATATTTCTCGCTCACAACAACCTCACCCCTGTTGCTTTCGCAATACGGTAAATCGGCAGTTCATCGCTAGTCGCACGGCGTATCACCACGTCGATTTTCTGTTCGCCCAACTGTTTG
>DAIETB010000102.1:0-4934 GCA_027345925.1 Sulfuriferula sp. | reverse complement strand
TCAAGCCGGGGAAATCGTTGAGGCAGGAAAAATCCAGCTGCTCGCGTATCGGCGCCCAGATCCTATCCAGCGTTTCATATCCGATACCGGCATCGTCCGCAGGCCGGTCAGCATGCAATACCACGCCGAAGCTGTGTCCGTGCATGCGTCCGCATTTATGCCCAGGCGGCACATTCGGCAACTGATGCGCCGTTTCCAGTTGATATCTTCGCCAGATCCGGATGCGACCGTCCCGCGTCAGCTCGACTCCCGCATCGCGCGCGCTTCGTATGCCTATGCTATCGATACCCGGCAATGCAAGCCGGTCGCGCAACCAGTAAGCGATATCTTCGTCTGCGACGTTCTTTAAGATCTGATTGAGAAAAGCATAATCGAGCGGTTCGATGGCCTGGGCAAGACGATCGCGCAAACTGGCGACCTCGCCGCCGCGATATTCCGCGCTGAACGATTGCGGCGAAACGCGGATATTCGCCGTGAAACTATGCCCATGCAACGCGTTCGCCCTGTGCCCTTCGGGCAACCGGGATAACTGGCGGGCCGCTTCAAAACCGGCCGCCGCAGTAAAGAATAGTTGCTCCGACATGCTATAAAAACCCTTTGATATATTAAAGTAAACATCTTCGCATGGTAATTGCGGATGTTACAACATGCAAAAATCTGGATTACAGACAGGATTAACAGACCGGGGGGCCGTCGAACCGGATTAATCTTCACGCCCTGCGCAAAAACTCCGCATGTATGCGCCTATCCTGCGACAACTCGGGGTGAAACGTGGTCGCCATCAGCAATCCCTGACTCACCCATACCGGATCGTTTTCAAAACGCGCCAGCACCTCGACATCGGGCCCTGTCCGGATGATACGCGGAGCGCGGATAAATACCAATTCCAGCGGATCGCCGCCCAGCGTACTCTCTGTTTCCCTGATCGCGCTCTGCAACTGTCGTCCGTAGGCGTTGCGCCGTATCCCGATATCGAGCGCGCCCAGGCAAGGCTGCGCCGGATTCTCAACTTCGGCAGCCAGCAGGATGGCGCCCGCGCAAGTTCCGAAACAAGGTTTATTGCGGGCAAAGGCACGCAGTTTCTCCCAAAAATTATCGCGTTGAAGAAAGTTCAGCATGGTGCCGGATTCGCCGCCTGGCAAAACCAGCGCCGAAATTCCCTCCAGCTCCTCGGCTTTGCGCACCAGCCGTACTTCCGCGCCCAGTTCTTGCAGGCAGCGGCTGTGCGCATCGTAATCGCCTTGCAATGCAAGTATGCCTATCGTCTTCATTAATGACCCGCTTACCAGCCGCGCGTTTGCAATAATTCCGTCTCGACGATGCTTGCTGCGGCAAGACCTTTCATCGCGCCGACCAGATCTTCGGAAATTTCCAGCAGTATCGCCGGATCCTCGTAGTGCGCGGTTGCCCGCACGATGGCCCGCGCGCGGCGTTCGGCTTCATCGGGTGCGCAAAAATTCATCGCGTCATTCATGAAGATAGCCGAACCGACGAATACTGATTCGGCTCCCAACTGTCGAAGCAACGCGGCATCTGCGGGGGTTGCGATGCCGCCGGCAGAAAAATTCGGTACCGGCAATTTACCGTTTCGAGCGACCATGCGCACCAGTTCGTACGGCGCTTGCAGTTCCTTGGCACGAGCATAAAGTTCGGCTTCGTCGAGCACCGTAAGCAGGCGCATTTCGCCGATGATAGCGCGCAAGTGTTTAACCGCATGCACGACGTCGCCGGTACCCGCTTCGCCCTTGGTGCGTATCATCGCCGCGCCTTCGGCGATCCGCCGCAGCGCCTCTCCAAGATTGCGCGCGCCGCACACGAATGGTGCCTGAAAGGCATGCTTGTCGACATGATGCGTCTCGTCGGCAGGCGTCAGCACTTCGGATTCGTCGATATAATCGACGCCAAGCTCCTGCAGAATTTGCGCCTCGGCAAAATGCCCGATGCGGCATTTTGCCATCACCGGTATAGAGACGGCGGCCATGATCTCGCGTATTTTTTTCGGCGAGGCCATGCGCGCGACGCCGCCTTCCGCCCGAATCTGCGCCGGCACGCGCTCCAGAGCCATGACGGCAATCGCTCCCGCTCGTTCTGCTATTTCCGCCTGCCGGGCATTCGTGACATCCATGATCACTCCGCCTTTGAGCATTTCCGCCAAGCCGGTTTTAAGACGCAGCAAATCGGACTGAATAGTTACTGGCATATTTTATGCTCCCAAAATTTGCATCAAAACAAAATTGTCATAAACCCGATTTAATATCTTAAAGCTAGACTTATTTCCTCCTGTTATCGCTGGAATTAAATATTTCTTGATTGCCATAAGCGCCCATTTTGCAAACCCTAAAAATAAAATTACAGTTTTTTTTAAATCCATTGTCATCAGCTTAATAAGCGAGTATCTTAACACTTGAAGATATTATTATCTTGTTATATTAGGATATCATCCAGGGAGCTAACATGAAAACAAATAGACACTACCGCCCATCGGAATCAAATATTACGGCTCCATCCTGCGACTATGTCAAGTCGGCACTCTCGATCATGCGCTTAATCCGAAAATCAAACTTCGGCCAGCTAATAATAGGTGTCGCAGCGCTTTTCTCGCTACTCTTGTCCGGCAATGCTCACGCCGTACCGGCTTTTGCCAGACAGACGGGCCAAAACTGCCTGGCGTGTCATGCCGGGGGCAATTTCCCCGAACTCACTCCTTACGGTCGTTTATTCAAACTAACAGGATATACCATTGGTAAACGCACGATACCACTGGCGGTAATGGGCGTTTTCGGTTCCACCAACGTCAAGGGACCTACGCCGACCGGCCCGGGCCATACCGCTACGGATGGATCTCTTACCTTTGATACCGGCAGTTTGTTTGTGGCCGGAAAAATCACCGACAAATCCGGGGTGTTTGCGCAATTTACCTACGGAAATTATGCCAACACCAATTATATTCTAGATTCTGGAGACCCTTCCACCGGACATATCGGTTCGGATAACACCGATTTCCGGTATGCCGATCAATTGATCAACGGCGACCAGAATTTCATTTATGGCTTCGATATCAACAATAATCCCGGCGTCGAAGATGTATGGAACAGTACGCCGGCCTGGGGCTACAATGTTGTACCTATCAGTACCGGTTTCGCCCCAGCCGCCCTGCCGATCATTGATGGGGGTCTAGCGCAGCAAGCGGTAGGTGCAGGCGCTTATATGTACTGGGATAAAACAGTTTATGCGGAAATCAGCGGCTATCGTACCGGAGACGGCGTATATTCCTTCATGACGCAAGGTAACGGGCAGCAGATCAACATCAAGGGCGAAAATCCTTACCTGCGTCTGGCATTGACCCATGACTGGGGCGCTCAGAATGCCATGGTCGGATATTCATACTTCGACGTTAATGAATATGTACCCGGCATGCAAAATCTGACAAACCATTATCGCGATAACACGATCGATTTTCAGTATCAGTATCTGCTCGATCCGCACACTTTCACCGTCGATGTAACCCGTACCAATGAAACGATCAATTACGGCGATGCAGGATCGGCGCCCGACAGCATCAATTCCCTGATGGCCAAGGCTACCTACACCTACGAAGCCAAATACGGCGCCGCGCTCGAATACTTCAATATCAGCAACAGTTCGAACAACATCGGCAATACGAATTCGAACTACAATCCGAGCGCCATAGCCGGAGAATTCAGCTCCCAGACCGGCACCGAAGGCTGGACGCCGGAAGTGTTCTGGTTACCGGTACAGAATGTTCGGATCGGCGTGCAGTATACGATGTTCAATCGGGTCGATGGGGTCGCTACAGGTGGGGCGGACGCGATCAACGGTAAGGCCAGCGACAATAATCAGGTAGTGTTTTATATCTGGGGCGCATATTAGAAGCCTGCTGCCAGCATAATTGAATCCGGGATGCGTTTGTTGTGTTATCTGAGCGCATCCCATCATGAAAACGATGCGGAGAAGTAAAATGAAAAAAATCGCTATAGGTTTAATATTGGCATCGACCATTGTAACCGCCGGCTGCAATACGACAGCTAGCTCGCGCAATCTGGCGGATGCCAAAGTATCGGGGCAGGATCTGGCGCAGCAGGTTTGCTCGATATGTCATGGCCCTGACGGCAATTCGACCAACCCGACCTTTCCCAAGCTGGCAGGACAGCAAAGCGTCTATCTAGTCGGGCAGCTTAAAGAATTCAGAAGCCATGACCGCTCCGATCCGGCGGGATATCAATATATGTGGGGCATTGCCCGCCATCTGACCGACAAACAGATTGCAGAACTGGCGGCTTATTTCAGCGCGCAGAAAAACATACCGGGTCCATCGCGCAATCCCGAACTGGAAGCCGAAGGAAAACAGATATTTACCCACGGCATTGCGGCCCAGAATACGCCGGCCTGCGCTACCTGCCACGGCCCGGATGGAGCGGGTAACGGAATATTCCCGCGCATTGCCGGTCAGCATGCCAATTACATAGAAAAACAGCTGGGAATATTTAAAAATACCGGACAACGGCCTGACGGTGCAATGATGAAGGTGATTACCCACAACATCACTCCAGCCGAAGTCAAAGCTGTAGCGGCCTATCTTGCTACGCTTTGACATCGGTGAATGAGTGGTTACGGGTTCGTAGCATTGAAGCGGAGTATGTTTTTTTATGTTCTACTGAACAGGAGTGTCAAATGATGAATGCATTAAACAGAAAAAAAGTAACACGCCGCAACTTTCTTAAAACCGCTACGCTATTGGCGACGATCGCAGCCATTCCTGTAAGCGTGGTGAACAAGGAAGCGTTTGCTGCAAAAATGGCGAAAGCAAGCATGCAATATCAGGATCAGCCCAAAGGAGCTCAAAAATGTTCGCAATGCACGCAGTTTATCCCCGGTAAATCTGCCGCGGCGAAAGGCAGCTGCAATCTGATCGA
>DAIETB010000096.1:0-3261 GCA_027345925.1 Sulfuriferula sp. | reverse complement strand
TGGCATCCGGAGCCATGCTGAACGGTTTGAATTCGATGACCTGTTTGTTGAAAGCGGCTAAGGCGCCGGCATAGGTACGCACCAGAAGCACCCTGAATTGCTTGACCAGTTCCTGTTGCTGTGCCGGACTGGCTGTTCTCCAGAAATGGCCCACCGCTAATTGCGTCATCTGCTGGAAATCGAAATGCGGCAATACCTTGGCATCGATCAGCGCATACAGTTTCTGCCTGTCGTTTGCGTATACGCTTTTGTCTTTCTTAAGCAGCGTGGTCACTTCTTCCGTGGTGCTTTTTACCAGGACGTTCGGTGGCGTATCGTCGGCTTGTGCGGCATGAAATACATTGATTATCAGCAACATCACTGCAAACAGAGCCATATTCATTTTATTCAGCATATTTATATCCTTGTTAATCCGGGGTATCCAGACTGTTATTTGGTTTTGCCGATAGCCTGGTCTAAATTGGCTACGTCCATATTGTAATCGTTTACCGTACTCAGATATTCCGCTTGCGTCAACGCATAATTTTTTAACGCATCGGCGACTTTATCGGCAGTTTCGAGACCGGCGTTAAAATCTGCCAGCGCTGCGATCATCCAGCGCCGTCCCGCAGTCGATCCCTGCGCCAATTGCTGCTGGGATTTATAGTCAGCCTGCAGATGGTGGTACGCTTCCGCGACTTCGAAGGGGATGCCCGCCTGTGCGTATTGCGTTTTATAGTTGATTGCCTCGAGCTGAGCCTGTGCCTGCGCAATTTGCGCCGGCACTACATCTACGGAAAGATTCCACTTGATGCCGACTACCGGCGTCATGCCAACGTTATTAAAAGGATCGTAAATATACGGGTTGTTCAGCATGGTACGACCGGAAGCATAATTCGCCTCGCCAATGATGCCGGCGTAAATATTCGGGTACATTTCTGCTTTTTTAGCTGCTACCAATGCGCGTCTGGCACGCATTCCGGCTTCAAGCTGCGCCATTTCCGGACGGTCCGCCACGGCCTCGATCTTAAAATCGGTGAGAGTTCCTGTCGGCAACGGTACCGGCGCCAGACTATCGTCCGCAACCTTCAGATCGCTATCCATACCGACGCCGGTCAGCAGCTTCAAACCGTCCAGGGTAATTTTTTCCAGAGCGGTGGCCTGGTTGATGTATTTGCTCAACATGCCCTGAGCGGTTTGCAAGGCATACAAATCAGTCTGTTTGGATTGGCCGTTATCGTCCTGAAGGTTTTTGTTGACCCGGTCGAGCGCGCCATTCAGCTTGCTCTGGATATCTTCCAACAAGCGCCTCGTATCGCGCGCAGCGAGATAGCCGAAATAGGCCCGTTTGACCTTGACGATAATTTCCGCCTGCCTGACACGGACGTCGCCGCGCGCAATATCTATATTGCCCTTGGCCGCTTCGCTGTAGCTGGCGATTTTACCGAAAGTATACAGAGGCTTGATTATGGCAAACTGCAAGGAAGTCCAGTCCGAGAGACCGTCCGGCAACGGACCGTCGGTGCGAGGCGAAGTGCCGGAATAGGCACCGTACTGATAAAAGCCGCCATGCACAGCCGGCGCCAGCCCTTCAAACATGTTGGCGTCGATAATCAGCCCTCTGTGTCCCTGGGCTTCTTCCAGCAAACCGCGTGCCGACTCGACCAGCTCTTCGCGTTCCTTGATGCGAGGATCGGCGGTCAGCCCCATTTGCACAGCCTGTGCCAGCGTCACGGTCTGAGCCGAAGCCGCACAGGGAATAACAAGCACTATTGCAAGCAGAGTGCATATCGATTTTTTGTTCATGGATTTGTTCCCGGTAGGGCTGGCGCTGCAGCACCCTGATTCGAATTATTTTTTGGTGCATCCGAGGCTTTGCTGTACAAAAACTGGCTAATGAGATTTTCCAGTACGACAGCGGATTGAGTCAGTTTGATTTTATCTCCGTTGGCCAGATTTTTGCTGTCGCCGCCAGCATCGAGTGCCAGATACTGCTCGCCGAGCAAGCCGGAAGTCATGATGGATGCGGAAGTATCTTTCGGAAAAGCAAAACGGCTGTCGAGCTTTAAGGTCACGTCCGCCTGAAAGGTTTTATTGTCGAACTGGATTTTGCTGACGCGCCCAACTACCACTCCGGCGCTTTTAATCGGAGCGTGAACTTTCAGGCTGCCTATATTATCGAAACTCGCTTCGACCTGATAACTGCTGGAACCGCCGAAACCGTTCGTGTTGCTGACTTTCAATGCCAGCCCCATTAAGGCCGCGAAGCCGGCGATAACGAACAATCCCACCCAAAAATCCAGCGCAGCTCTTTCCATACTTCACATTCCTTTAAACATAAATGCGGTCAACACGAAATCGAGTGCCAGAATCGCCAGAGACGAATTAACCACAGTCCGGGTTGTCGCTCGCGAAATCCCCTCGGCGGTAGGCATTGAATCATAGCCTTCGTACAAAGCGATAGTCGTAACCGCGAATCCGAATACTATACTTTTAATAACCCCATTGAGCACATCCTGCCGCAAACTCACCGCCGATTGCATCTGCGACCAGAAAGCGCCTTCATCCACGCCCAACAACACTACACCGATCAAATATCCGCCGTATACGCCGACCATGGAGAATATCGCCGCCAGCAAAGGCATGGAAATGACCCCGCCCCAGAATCGCGGCGCGATGATCCGGGCCACGGGATCGACTGCCATCATTTCCATCGCCTGCAGCTGTTCCGTGGTTTTCATCAAGCCGACTTCCGCAGTAATCGCAGAGCCCGCCCTGCTCGCAAACAGTAATGCCGATACCACCGGCCCCAGTTCGCGTACCAGAGATAAGGCGACCAATATGCCCAACGACTGTTCCGACCCGTATGTTTCCAGCGTCTGGTAACCTTGTAGCGCCAGGACCATCCCCACGAACAAACCCGATACGACGATAATGATCAAGGATCGAACGCCGCTCGCATATATTTCGCGTATAACCAGCGAAAAACGTCGCAGGCTGGTACCGGAACGCCACAATATCTGCAGCAGAAAACGGGCGATCGCGCCCATGCTCCAAATTGTATCTATACTGCCGTGGCCGACACGCGCAATTATATTCTGTTTGGCCGATTTCATGGTAGCCGTCCCATACCGAGATCGCTGGCATAATCCGGCGCCGGATAATGAAAAGGGACCGGCCCATCTTCTTCGGCATGAACGAATTGATGCACGAACGGCAGATCGGAGGCCCGGATCTGTTCCGGCGTTCCTTCCGCCTCGACTACTCCGTTAGATATAAAAT
>DAIETB010000093.1:0-3155 GCA_027345925.1 Sulfuriferula sp. | reverse complement strand
AATTTCAAGCTTAATGTCGCATCCTCATCACGAATGAGATGGATATGCTGGTGGGGAGGAACAGCCAGAACTGCGCCGACAAAATCGGCTTCTATGGGGAGTTGGCGGTCACCGGCGCGATCAATCAGAACAGCCAGCCGGATTTTGGCCGGCCGGCCGTAATCGAACAGAGCATTCATCGCAGCGCGCACCGAACGACCGGTATACAGCACATCATCGACCAGTAAAATATCGCGCCCCTCCACCTCGAAGGGCAAATGCGTGGGTTTGACCTGGGCATGCAAACCGATTTGCTCGAAATCGTCGCGATAAAATGAAATATCGAGACTACCGTGCGGCATATTCGGATCCAGCAGCGGGTGCAGGCGTTCGGCCGCCCAGACGCCGCCGGTATGCATACCGACTAGCACCGTCCCGTCAGTCAGACTGGGCGCAATGAGTGCGGCCAATCGCGCGATCAGATCCGTGGCGCTCGGCAAGGACTGATTAGCGACAACCATGATTCTGCATCAAGACAGCAGAAACCGGCTGTATATACCGTGAAACGCATGCTAGGCGGCCGAATTTATTCATTAGCGATTCCCGAGTTCATGAGCACATTCCGATTCATCAAAGTAATGTTGCAAAATTTGCTGCGCGGCTACCTGATCGAGCATGACTTTCTGTTTGCGGCCATAGACGCCACTTTCGTTCAGCGCCATGCTCGCCGTTGCCGAGGTGTAGCGTTCGTCTACCCATACGACGCTGAGTCCGAATCGCCCCTGGAGCCGATGCGCGAAACGCAGACAAGTCGGCGCAAACGCATGCGGACTCTCGTCGTCATGCTGCGGCATGCCGACTACCGCCAGCACCGGTTGCCATTCCGCAATCAATTCGGCTATCCGCGCAAAGCGTACAGCATTAAGGTCGCTCGCAATCGTCTCCAGAGGATGTGCAAGTCCGAGCTCATAGCTTCCTACCGCTACGCCTATGCGCTTGAGGCCGAAATCGAAACCCAGCACCGTCCCCGTTTTAATGTCAGGCGTGACCGGCATCTTCGGCAAGATTTGCGAAGTCTATCCCCAACAAATGCATCGCAGCTTCCAGCCGTTCTTCCGCCGGCAAATCGAATATCACCTCCGCATCGGCCGCGACCGACAACCAGGCATTTTGTGCGAGCTCGCTCTCCAGTTGTCCCGCGCCCCAGCCGGCGTATCCCAGCGTAACCATGAGTTTATCCGGCCCATGACCCTGACCAATCGCGTCGAGGATATCTTTCGAAGTCGTCAATCCCAGATTGTCGTTTACCGCCAGCGTAGACTGCCATTCGCCCACGGGCTGGTGCAGAACGAAACCGCGCTCGGTTTCCACCGGACCACCGAAATACAAAGGCTGTTCCCCCCTGTCGGCTGAATTCAGGGATGTGCCGATCTGCGAAAACAGTTCTGCCATCTTCATTTCTATGGGACGATTGACAATAACGCCCAGCGCGCCTTGTTCGTTATGCTCGCAGATATAAGTGAGCGTACGCGAAAAGCGCATATCCGCCATCTTCGGCATGGCGATCAAAAAATGGCCGGTAAGATTGATAGTTTGCATGAGTCAATTGTAACGATGTCTGACCTTAAGCACAATTCGCATTACCGCAAACGGATAGACTAACCGGTTAACGTGCCAACAGTTCAAGCACAGCGACATCACTATCCGGCGCAGCCCCCGACTTCAACGCAACTAAACCCATATAACCTTCGCTTAAATTATAGACTTCGCTATAGCCATGATTTTCAACCATTTCGCACGCCTCGCAGGAGCGATTGCCGCTGCGGCACACAAAAACCAGCGGCGTATCCCTGACGGCGATTTTACCGATTTCTTCGATAAAATCAGGATTAGTATCCCAATCCGGCGTATACAAGGGGATATGCCTGGAGTTTTTTATATAGCCGAATTCGGTACGCTCCCGGTCAAAACGCACATCGATTACCAGCGTGCAGGGATTGCGCAGCAATAACTCGCTTAATTCGCGGGAATCAATTTGCAGCATCGCATTTCTCCGTCTGAACCCACCATCATATGTGCTGCCGGCAAGCAATACTTCCGCAAAAGTCATTCCGGCTTAACTTTGCTGCCGATCACGCTGACACGGCTCATTCTCCCATCCAATCGTTAGCGTGCAACTTCCGTGGTCGTAATACGCCTGTATCCAGGATGATATTTAGTGTCAAATCTGAGCTATCATAACAAATTATCGCGTTAATTTTTATTCGACACTTCCTGATGGCTAAATTTACACCCAGTACCGATCCACAACTCGTTGCAATGAAATTGCCGCCGCATTCCGTAGAAGCCGAACAATCGGTACTCGGAGGCCTTTTGCTGGAAAACAACGCCTGGGACCGGATCGCCGACGTGATCAACCGGAATGATTTTTACCGGCACGATCACAAACTCATCTACCAGAGCATTACCAGACTCATAGAAATGGGCAAGCCCGCCGACGTCGTCACCATCGGCGAGTCGCTCGAAAATCTGGGCGAACTGGGCAATGCCGGCGGTTTGCCGTATCTGGTGGCATTAGCCCAAAATACGCCTTCATCCGCCAATATCCGCCGTTATGCCGAAATCGTACGCGAACGCGCGATCATGCGCAAACTGGTCGAAGTGGGCACCGACATTACCGAATCCGCTTACAATCCGGCAGGCCGTTCGGCCAATGATCTGCTCGACCAGGCAGAAAAGAAAGTATTCGATATCGCCGAAGCAGGCGCCCGCAGCCAGCAAGGTTTTCTCGAAATAAAACCCTTGCTCACCCAGGTCGTGGAGCGCATAGACGAACTATTCAGCCGCGCCAATCCCAGCGATATTACCGGCATACCCACCGGCTTTGCCGATCTGGATCAAAAAACTGCGGGCCTGCAGCCAGGCGACCTCATTATCGTCGCCGGTCGTCCTTCCATGGGAAAAACCGCATTTTCCATCAATATGGGCGAAAATATCGCGATCGACAGCGGCTTGCCGGTAGCGATATTTTCCATGGAAATGGGCGGCGCGCAACTGGTCATGCGGATGCTGGGCTCGATCGGCCGGCTCGACCAGCATAAAGTCCGTACCGGTCAGTTACAGGACGACGACTGGCAAAAACTGACGTATGCTGTCGGCAAACTTAACGATGCGCC
>DAIETB010000085.1:0-4376 GCA_027345925.1 Sulfuriferula sp. | reverse complement strand
CAGCAGGCTTACGACAACGGCTTGCTCGACCTGTTTCCGAAATATACCGGTGCCGCCACGACGGGCGGCGTAGGCGCTTTCGGCACCACCGGACAGGTAATGGGTTACTATGACGGCAATACCGTCACGGCGCTGTGGAATTACGCGCAGCATTTTGCGATGAGCGACAATGCGTTTACCGATGACTACGGCCCCTCTACGCCCGGAGCGCTGGAGGTCGTCGGCGACCAGACCAATGGCATGCAGATCGTCGCCAGCAACAAAGCGCCGTTTACGCTGTCTGCTTATTCTTATTACATTAATGACGGGCAGGGCGGCTATACGCTGATCAATGACGTCGATCCGGGCCACGATTCATGCTCGAATGCCAGCAATCAGGTCATGATGAGCGGCAAAAACATTGGCGAGTTGCTTAATGCCAAAGGTATCACCTGGGGCGGATTCATGGGCGGTTTCAATCTCCAGACTACGAATGCCAACGGAACTACCGGCTGTAATCGCAGCACGTATTCCGATGTGGTGCGAGGTAATATCACCGACTATATCCCGCATCACAACTGGTTCCAGTACGACAGCAAGACAGCAAACCCGACGCACATGCGGCCCAGCAGCGTTGCAGCCATCGGCTATTCTTTGGAAGCCGACGGCACTACGCCGGAACCGGCGAATCATCAATACGGCATGAACGATTTTTTTGCGGCGGTCGAGGCGGGCAATTTTCCTTCGGTGAGTTTTCTGAAGGCGCCGGCTTATCAGGATAGTCATGCCGGCTATTCCGATCCGCTGGACGAGCAGGCTTTCGTCACCAAGATCGTGAATTTCCTCCAGCAGCAACCGGACTGGAAAAACACGGTCGTGATCGTTACGTACGACGATTCCGACGGCTGGTACGATCATGCTTACGCAACTACGACCAGTTTTTCGTACGACCCTCAGGCCGACCAGCTCAATGGCGCAGGGTTGTGCGGAACGGGAAGCGCTACCCAACCGCAGTTGCCGGGAGTGAAGGGATTGCCGGTCAATGGCCGATGCGGACCGGGTACGCGTATTCCGCTCATCGTAATATCGCCCTGGGCCAAGCGGAATTATGTCAGTCACGTACAGATTTCCTTGTCTTCCGTAGCGCGTTTCATTGAGGACAACTGGCTGGGCGGTCAGCGGTTGGGCGACGGTTCATGGGATGCGACCGCGGGTTCGATGATGGATCTGTTCGATTTTTCCGGTAACGGTAAACACCCTCCGTTGTATCTGGATCCTAACCTGGGCACGGTATTGAATGCGCCGCCTGCCGGAAGCGCTATGCCCATATCCCAGTGATGCGCCGGCGTAACGTCTTGATGGCGGTGGTGTTGTTTGTCCTCGCCGCAGCCGTCTGGAAAGTAGCGCATAGTCCCATTCCTCTGCAAGACTGGCTTAGCCAGCCGCAAAGGAGCTGGATGCTCGCGCAGGGAGCGAACCCGGATGTTGTACCCATACATCTGCCAGATGTTAAGCCGCGTAGCGCGGTGGCGGAATTGGGACGTAAACTGTTTTTCGACCCGCTCCTTTCCGGGTCGGGCAAATTGTCCTGCGCTTCCTGTCATGATCCGGCGCATGCCTATGCGCCGGATAACCGTCTTTCCGTACAATTGGGTGGCGGCGATATGCATCGGGCTGGCGTGCGTGCCGTTCCTTCATTGGCATATTTATATCGGCAGCCTAACTTCAGTATCGGTCCCGACGATCCGGAAAATGAATCGGTTAACATGCAACAGCAGGCGGCTTTGGGAATCCAGGCGCCGCGTGCGCGGAAAATGGCACCCGATACGCAAGCCGCAGCCAGTAATCTGGTACCTAAAGGTGGGTTGTTCTGGGATGGTCGCGTGAATACGTTGCAGCAACAGGCTGGCGGTCCGCTGTTTAATCCGCTGGAGATGGATGGAGGTACATCAGCTATTCTTGTAATCAAGCTGGAACAAGCTGCTTACGCCCATGATTTCGTGCAACTGTTTGGACCCGGCGTGTTTCGCGACCCGACATTGGCAGTTGCGGAAGCCATGTTCGCGCTCTCGCGTTTTCAGCTCGAAGACCCGAGCTTTCGGCCGTTCAGCAGTAAATACGACGCATGGCTGCAAGGTCGCGCGCGTTTTACGCCGGCGGAATTACGCGGTTATCTGGCCTTCAACGATCCGCACAAAGGCAATTGCGCCGCCTGCCACCTCGATCGCGTTACGCGCGACGGCTTGCCGCCGCTATTTACCGACATGCAGTACGAGGCGCTGGGCGCGCCGCGCAATGCGGAAATTCCCGCCAACCTGGACCCGCATTATTTCGACCTGGGTCTTTGCGGGCCTTATCGCACCGATCTCAAACAGCAAACGCACTATTGCGGCATGTTCCTGACGCCTACGCTGCGCAATGCGGCTACGCGGCACGCTTTTTTTCATAACGGCGCTTATCATACGCTCGCTCAAGTGCTGGATTTTTATGCCTTGCGCGATACGGAGCCGGAAAAGATTTATGGCAAAGGAATCGATGGCAAGACGGAAAAGTTCAACGATGTGCCGGCCGAGGATCGTGCCAACGTGGACATAACCGATCCTCCCTTTAACCGAAAGTCGGGCGATGTCTCGGCGATGAGCATGCAGGACAGGCGTGATATCGTTGCTTTTTTACAAACCTTGAACGACGGCTATTCGCCAGATCAACACGAATCCGCCCAGAGGTCGAGGTAATGTTAACATCGATGTACAGCCGGTCTTAACACTATTCAGAGAGCGGAAGCTTTATTCATTCTGCAATTCGTGATGGCAGCGGAACCGGAATGGGCCAGTTTTTGAATACAGGCATGTTGACGTAATTAGCGATCCCGCAGCAAGCCCGACTCGATGCCCGGGCTTGCTTTGGTTTTGGTTATCAGAGCGGTTAGCTTATTACAGCGCCAGCCAAAGCGCATTCAGGCGTTGCACGAACGTTGCCGGATCTTCCAGTTGTCCGCCTTCCGCCAGCAGGGCCTGATCGAACAGCAGGTGGCTCCAGTCGTTGAACTTGCCGTCGTCTTCCTGCGTTTTGAGGCGCTGCAGCAAACCGTGCTTGGGGTTGATTTCCAGTATCGGTTTGCTGTTCGGCGCTTTTTGCCCCGCCGCTTTGAGCATGCGTTCGAGATTGCCGCTGATGTCGTGCTCGTCGGCGACAAGGCAAGCGGGAGAGCTCGTCAGCCGATGCGTGATGCGCACATCCTTGACCTGATCGCCCAGCGCGGTCTTGATTTTTTCGGTCAGATCCTTGAACGCTTCGGCTTCGTCGGCCTGTTCCTTTTTCTCTTCTTCGTCGGCGAGTTTACCGAGATCGAGATCGCCTTTGGCGACCGACTGCAATTTCTTGCCGTCGAATTCGGTGAGGTGCGAGAGCATCCATTCGTCCACGCGCTCGGAGAGCAAGAGCACTTCTACCCCCTTGGCGCGGAAAAATTCCAGGTGAGGGCTGTTTTTGGCGGCGGAAAAGCTGTCTGCTGTGACGTAATAAATCTTGTCCTGACCTTCTTTCATGCGGCCGACGTAATCGCTCAAGGTGACATTCTGAGCGTCGGTATCGTTATGCGTCGAGGCAAAGCGCAATAATTTGGCGATGCGTTCCTTGTTGCTGAAATCTTCGCCCATGCCTTCTTTCAGCACCTGACCGAATTCTTTCCAGAACGTCGCATATTTTTCCGGCTGGTTCTGCGCCAGATCTTCCAGCATGCCCAGCACTTTTTTGACCGAGCCGGCGCGGATCGTGTCGATGTCTTTGCTTTCCTGCAGGATTTCGCGCGAGACGTTGAGCGGCAGATCGTTGGCGTCGATAACGCCGCGGATAAAGCGCAGATAGGTCGGCATCAGTTGCTTGGCGTCATCCATGATGAAAACGCGGCGAACGTAGAGTTTAATCCCGTGGCGCTGTTCGCGGTCCCATAAGTCAAACGGTGCGCGGGCCGGGACATACAGCAGTTCGGTGTATTCCTGCTTGCCTTCCACCTTGGCGTGGATGTGCGCCAGCGGCGCTTCGTAATCGTGAGAAACATGTTTGTAAAATTCGTCGTACTGTTCCTGGCTGATATCGCTCTTGGCGCGGGCCCACAACGCCGACGCCTGATTGATCGTTTCGTCTTCGTCCTTGACGACGGTGGTTTGCGCTTCGGCATCCCATTCTTCTTTCTTCATCACGATAGGCAGCGTAATGTGATCGGAATATTTGCGAATGATGGATTTGAGCTGGTAGCCGGACAGCATTTCCTCGTTTTCTTCGCGCAGATGCAGAACGATTTCTGTACCGCGCGTCTTTTTTCCCATCATTTCCAGCGTGTAGTCGCCTTCGCCGGACGATTCCCAGCGCACGCCGTGTTCTTCGCCCAGGCCGGC
>DAIETB010000072.1:0-10075 GCA_027345925.1 Sulfuriferula sp. | reverse complement strand
ATCGTTGCCCAGCCACAAATCTTGCATAGCCGATGCCGATAGCGCAAAACCCGGAACATTGCCTTTTTCTGTGGCGTAGGTGACGCCCGGAGCGCCGACAACACCATTACCCGTTCCGGTGTAATTCATGTTGGTGGACGTCAATTGCACGCCTACCTGGTTATCCGAGTTCTTGATATCTGCGTTATCGGCAAGTGCCGATGTGGAAATTATTGCACAAGCAATAGAAAAAATTGTTTTGCCAATATTCATAATATGTCCTTATCTTGTTTTCCATTAAATACCAGTGATAAAAAATTATCACATCATTTCGATGCAAGACGGACGGGTTTGGTTCCAGGGTTTTTCAAGGAAGGATTGGTCAATATCGGCATGGTAATTATTTGTTCCCATAAATCAACAAATAACAAAGATGTCACGGAGATTTAATTCTTCTGCACAAGATCATGCATAATGTGTTTTTTTTGATTTTGATTTTAAAGGGGGCTCAAATTGAAAGCGGTCATACTTGCCGGAGGATTTGGCACCCGTATTAGCGAAGAAACTTCAATTCGTCCCAAACCCATGGTCGAATTGGGCGGCAAACCTATCCTCTGGCATATCATGAAAAATTACTCGGTGCATGGAATCAATGATTTCATTATTTGCCTGGGGTATAAGGGCTATGCAATCAAGGAATATTTCGCGAATTATTTTTTGCATATGTCGGATGTAACGATAGACATGGTTAACAATCGAACAGAAGTCCATCAGAATAGCGCTGAGCCCTGGCGAGTGACCCTGGTTGATACCGGAGATCGCACCATGACGGGCGGTCGCTTGAAACGCATAGCCCAATACGTCAAGCAAGAGGAATCGTTTTGCATGACCTATGGCGATGGGGTGAGCGATGTCAATATCACCGAATTGATCGCCTTTCATAATTCGCAAAAGGTAAAAGCCACTTTGACGGCAATTGCGCATCCGGGCCGTTTCGGAGTATTGGATATAAGCGGTACCCGGGTCAGCAGTTTCCGAGAAAAACCTCAGGGTGAGGGAGCGATGATTAACGGAGGCTTTTTTGTATTGTCACCCAAGGTCATGGATTATATAAGCGACGATAATACGGTTTGGGAAAGCGGGCCGCTGGAACAGTTGGTACAAGAAGGCGAACTGGCATCATTCAAGCATCATGGCTTCTGGCAACCGATGGATACGTTACGCGACAAAAATCAGCTTGAAGCACTATGGGCTACCGGCAAGGCACCATGGAAAACATGGTAAGCCCTTTATTTTGGGCAGATAAAACGGTACTGTTGACCGGGCATACGGGTTTTAAAGGCGGATGGCTTACACTCTGGCTGCAATCGATGGGGGCAAAAATCGTTGGCTATGCTTTGGCGCCGTCAGGCAATCCCAATCTGTTTGAGAGCGCCAATATAGCAAACGGCATTGTCAGCATAAATGGCGATATACGCGAGTTTGCAGCTTTGGCCGCAGTAATTGAGAATTACCGCCCCGAGATCGTTATTCACATGGCTGCTCAAGCCTTGGTTCGTTACTCCTATGGGCATCCGGTGGAAACTTACGCTAGCAATGTCATGGGCACGGTGAATCTGCTCGAGGCCGTACGTACCGCAGGCCACGTGCGAGCGGTCGTGAACGTTACCAGCGACAAATGTTACGAAAACCGCGAATGGGAGGAAGGCTATCGCGAGCATGAAGCCATGGGCGGCTACGATCCTTACAGCAGCAGCAAAGGTTGCGCCGAACTGGTCGCGTCGGCCTATCGAAGCTCGTATTTCAACCCGCAGGATTATGCAAGACACGGTGTCGCACTGGCTTCTGCCAGAGCCGGCAATGTGATCGGCGGTGGCGACTGGGCAGAAGACCGGCTCATTCCCGATATCTTGCGCGCGATCGCGCAAGGCAAGCCGGTTTCCATACGCAATCCGCACGCCATTCGCCCTTGGCAGCATGTATTGGAGCCCTTGTCGGGCTATCTGATCCTTGCGCAAAAATTGTATGAAGGCGGCATCGACTATGCCGAAGGCTGGAATTTCGGTCCCGACGATAAAGACACAAAACCGGTGCAATGGATAGTAGAGCGCCTGACTCAGATATGGGGTGAAGATTCGGGCTGGCTGCTGGATGAAAGCGATCATCCGCACGAAGCGCATTATTTGAAACTCGATTGCTCCAAGGCGAAGGCGAGACTGGGCTGGCAGCCGAGATGGCGTCTTGATGAAACGCTAAGCAAAATAGTAGAGTGGTATAAGGCATTTGGCGTAGGGCGGAATATGCGCGAGATAACCTTGGCGCAAATATCGCAATATCAAATAGATGAAGGGGGTGAGTCATGCAAGCGGTAAAGGCGATTTATAAAAATGGCAATATTCAGTTGCTGTCGCCTTTGAAGGACATAGAGGAGGCTGAATTGTTTGTCATTGTTTTGGACAAAAATGATCAGATGGGCAGCGTTGCCGAATCTTTTCGCGTCAGAGAATCATCCAGTTCCGAAGACGATTTTCAAGCGATAGGATTGGCGGGTTTTTTTGATACGGAAGAAGACAATAATATAGACTGGGAGGAGCTGTTCGATGCCAAGCCTCGGTGACATCGTTCTGCTGGATTTCCCTTATACCAATCGGGTCGGCAGCAAAGTTCGTCCGGGATTGGTGATAGGCACGAGCCGTAATATCCATTTTGACGATATCAATGTGGCATATATTACTACCGAAGTCGATTCTTACCTCTATGATCCTTCTGCAGTGCAAATAGCTGCCGCCGATATGGCGAAAGGTACCCTGAAACGCGAGAGCGTCGTTCGTGTCGATAAGGTAATTACCGTACAAGGTAAAATTTGCCAAACGGTTGCTCGCATCAGCGCAAAAAAACTGGATGAGGTTTTGCGTACAGCGATGGCATTCAACGTGGATAATTTTGCGTTGAACAAATTTGAGACGCCTTCTTTCATTCCAGGCACCAGCGTTATCCCGCCCTCCGGCAAGGTGATCGGCGCGGCAGAGTTAAAGAATATGGTGGAGGCCTCGCTCGACGGCTGGCTGACGACTGGGCGCTTCAACGAGGCGTTTGAAAAGCGCTTTGCCGAATTTGTCGGCGTGCCTCATGCCCTGACGACCGTGTCGGGTTCGTCGGCCAATCTGCTGGCGTTCACCGCGCTGACGTCACCGAGGCTGGGCGCGCGCGCCCTGAAACCCGGCGACGAAGTGATTACGGTGGCGGCGGGATTTCCGACCACGGTGAATCCCATTTTGCAGAACGGCATGGTGCCGGTATTCGTGGACGTCGATATTCCCACCTATAACATCGACCCGCAACGGATCGAGGCAGCGGTGAGCGAGCGCACCCGCGCCATCATGATCGCGCACACGCTCGGCAACGTATTCAATCTGGATGTTGTCATGGAGGTGGCGCGGAAACACCATCTCTGGGTCATCGAAGATTGCTGCGATGCGCTGGGTTCGCGCTACAAAGGGCAGCATGTCGGTACGTTCGGTCATATCGCTACCTGCAGTTTTTACCCTGCCCATCACATCACGATGGGCGAGGGCGGCATGGTCTTTACCAAAGACGCCGAGTTGCGCAAGATTATCGAATCGTTCCGCGATTGGGGGCGAGATTGCTATTGCCCGCCCGGCAAGGACAATACTTGCGGCAAGCGCTTCGGCTGGCAATTGGGATCGCTGCCTGCCGGTTACGACCATAAGTATACTTATTCTCACGCCGGCTATAACCTCAAAATCAGCGATATGCAGGCTGCTTGCGCCCTCGCACAAATGGATCGCTTGCCGGAGTTTATTGCAGCGCGCAAACATAACTTCGCCTTTCTCAAGGAGCGGTTGAAATCCTGCGCAGAATCCCTGATCCTGCCCGAAGCAACCGCCGATAGCGAACCTTCGTGGTTCGGTTTCCCCATCACTATTCGCGAGGCGGCCGGGATCAATCGTGTCGATCTGCTCAAATATCTGGATCAGAACAAGATCGGCACTCGACTGCTGTTCGCCGGCAACCTGGTACGGCAGCCTTATTTCGAGGGCAAAACCTATCGCGTCAGCGGCGATCTCGCCCGTACCGACATGATCATGAACAATACGTTCTGGATTGGGGTCTACCCCGGACTTACCGAGGAAATGTTGAAGTACGTGGTGGAAAAGATCGAATCATTCCTGGGCGTGAATTTCTAATCCGAAATGAATCAGGGAATCATGCTCCAACAAAACCGGAAATTGAAAGTAGCCATTATCGGTAGTGGAAATATCGGTACCGACCTATTAATAAAGGTATTGCGTTCATCGAAGCTTGAATGTGGAGCGCTTATAGGCAGAAGTCTATCTTCAGCCGGAATGGTAAAAGCGACATCGCTGGGAGTTACGGTTTCGGCCGAAGGGATTGATTACATCATTAAGAATCCGGAATGCTGCGATTTGGTTTTTGATGCGACGTCGGCAAAGAGTCATTTCGATCATGCGCCGATCCTGAAAAAATTGAATAAACGGGTCATAGACCTTACCCCCGCCAAAGTCGGGCTAATGAGTATTCCCAGCGTCAATTTGGCCGATTCGCTTGCCGAATCCAACGTAAACATGGTGACTTGCGGCGGTCAGGCATCCATTCCCGTAGCGTACGCAATCGGGCAAACGCATGATTACGTCGACTACATCGAAGTCGTATCCAGCATCGCGTCGCGAAGTGCGGGTCCGGCCACCAGACAAAATCTCGATGAATACATAAAAACCACCGAAGCCGGGCTCAAGCAATTTTCAGGCGCTGTTCGTACCAAAGCGATCCTTAACCTCAATCCCGTTGAACCCTGTGTGGATATGCAGGCTACTATTTTCGCAATGGTAAAAACCCCCGATATTCCCAAGTTATCGGAAGTTTTGTGGCCTTTGGTTCATAAAGTGTGTGAATATGTTCCCGGCTACGAGATTATTCTTGGCCCGATTATGGATAATGGTCGTATTGTGGTGATGGTAAGGGTTCGCGGTCTGGGCGATTATTTGCCTGCTTACGCGGGCAATCTGGATATTATCAATTGCGCCGCTATTGCCATGGCTGAAAACTATGCGCAGGTTTTTGCCGCTGGGATCGTCAATGAATGACCGACATATCATTATAAGCGACCCGACCTTGCGTGATGGAAATCACGCTGTTCAGCATGCATTGAATACCGATCAGATAGCGGTTTATTGCCGGGCGGCCGATGCTGCGGGCGTATCCATCGTCGAGGTCGGGCACGGCAACGGTCTGGGTGCGTCTTCGCTGCAATTGGGCGAAGCCAGAACGCCCGATCCGCTTGCCTTGTCCATTGCGCGATCGAATCTCGTCCGGTCGAAATTGGGCATCCATGTCATTCCCGGTTTCGCAACGATCGAACGGGATTTGAAGCCGGCTTTGGATTTGGGTGTGGATGTGGTGCGTGTAGCGTCTCATTGTACCGAAGCGGATATTTGTGAACGGCATATCGGTTTTGCAAGAAGTATGGGAGCGGAAGTATGGGGCTGTCTGATGATGTCGCACATGATTACGCCGGAGCTTCTACTCGAGCAAGCCAGAAGAATGGAATCGTATGGTGCGGAAGGCATTGTTTTCATGGATTCCGCCGGGCATTTCCTGCCTGACGATGTAAGCCGGCGCGTAACGCTGCTGGTCGCAGAGCTGTCTGTTGCTGTGGGTTTCCATGCTCATAATAATCTGGGTTTGGCGATTGCCAATTCAATTGCCGCAGCCGATGCGGGCGCAAGCCTGCTGGATGGATGCGCGCGGGGTTTCGGTGCCGGTGCAGGTAACGCGCCGCTGGAAGTTCTGGTCGCGGTGCTGGAGCGATGGGGATACAGCACAGGGATCGATCTTTATAAAATTCTGGATGCCGCCGATCTTGCCGAGGAGAGGCTCATGAAAGAAATTCCCGCTATCCGGTCGGCAAATGTGGTGAGCGGCATGGCAGGGGTGTTTTCAGGGTTTATGAAACCGGTTACGCGTATCGCCAAGGAATTCGATATTGATCCCAGAGATATATTATTTGAGTTGGGTCGGCGCAAAATCGTGGCAGGCCAGGAAGACATAATTCTTGAAGTCGCAAAAACCTTGGCCCAGCGAGCTACGAAAGGAAATCAATGAAACCGGATAGTCAACAGGCAACGCGCCTCGACTGCCTGCGAATTTTAAATGGCCGCGAGCAGGCACTTGAACGATTGCGGCACTCGGAACTGGTGGTTATCGGCGGTACGGGTTTTGTGGGGACGTGGATAGCCGAAATGGTAGGGGCTCTCAACGATGACTATCGATTTGGGATTTCGCTCTATCTTATGGCAAGAAACGTTAACCTGTTCGAAAGCCGCTGGCCCCATTTGGCAAGCAGAAACGATATACACCTTATCAAATCCGATGTCCGGCAGCCGGGAAACCTTCCGATGCAGGCTGATTGGGTGATTCATGCCGCGGCAAACCCCGATGTTAGAACGCATGCGTCCAATCCGCTCGATACCGCATCGATCATTGTCGATGGAACCATGGCCGTGTTGAGAACGGCCGAGCGATTAGGCCGATTAAAACAATTGCTGTATCTAAGCTCCGGTCTGGTTTGTGGAACCCAGACAGATTCAGCCAACGGTATGACTGAAAAATCCGGCGGTGCGCCTGCGCCCGAAGCCAGCTTCATTTATCCCAACGCAAAACGTTTTGCCGAAACCATTTGTTCAGCCGCTCGCATCCAGTCGCGAATTCCGGTGCTGGTGGCGCGACCTTTTTCATTTATCGGGCCTTATCAGCCGCTAGCTACGCCTTGGGCGCAAACAAACTTTCTGGCTGATGCGTTGCGCGGCAAATCCATTCGTGTGCTGGGTGATGGACAGGTAATACGCAGCTATTTGTATGGAGGCGATGCTGCTTATTGGTTTTTGAAAATATTGACGAACGGACAGAGCGGAGATGTGGTGAATGTAGGCAGCCCGGTGGGCATTACCTTGCAGGATTTAGCGAAAGAAGTGGCGAAAAACTTTAATCCTGCGCCTGAAATCATGTTGAACACCGCTCCACGTAGCGGTAACAGGTCGGCTCATTTTCTTCCGGATACAAGGCATGCTCAACAGGAATATGAACTGTCGGTGTTTACTCCACTGGAGGAAGCAATAGCTTTGACCGTGCAATGGCATGCCCTGCAAAATGGTTAAATCGAGGATCTAACGTGTTGGAAAAAAAAGTAAGCGATCACCTTGCCGAATTTCTGGCAAGTAAAGGTATTCGGCATGTTTTCGGGATTGTCGGTGCAGGCAATGCCCAAATTTTCGATGCGATCACGCGCCTCGGCTATACCGAAATCATTTGCGTGCATCACGAGCAAGCCGCGGTGATGGCAGCTATTGCCTATTTTCGCATGACGGGTACGGTATCCGTTGTTCTGCTGACAACCGGAGCCGGGTCAACGAATGGCATAACAGGCGTAGTCAGCGCATGGATGGATTCCATGCCCGTGCTTGTTATTTCGGGTAACGAGAATTCACGGTTTACGTCGCCGGACAATCCGCTCCGAATTTGGGGCGTACAGGGATATGACAGCACTAAAATGGTAGAGGGGGTGACTAAATGGAGTCACCGCATCATGCTGCCGGAGCAAGCGCTCGACATCATCTCCCGCGCTTATTCGATAGCCCGTGCTGCCAGGCCGGGGCCTGTATGGATCGATATTCCGATGAATATCCAGGCTGCACCGGTTCCGGCGGATAAAATGGAGCCGGTGACATCATGGGTACCGAATAAGTCGGCGGATTTTGCTCACGACCAAGTACGCATTGTGGATTGCCAAACCGGTGTAAGCGCTATACTGAATATGCTGGCCTTATCCGAACGTCCTGTTCTCTGGTTGGGCAATGGCATCAGGTTGGCCGGCGCCGAGTCTCGTGTTAAAGAACTGGTCGAAACATTAGGGATACCGGTGTTAGTAAGCTGGCAAGCCTGCGATATTCTGGATTCCAATCATGTGCTGTGTTTTGGCAGGGCTGGAGTCTACGGCCAGCGAGCAGCCAATTTCGTGCTTCAAAATTGTGATGCGTTAATCTGCATCGGCACGCGCCTCGCAATTCCGCAGATAGGTTACGATCTGACGGAGTTTGCACGTGCCGCCCGGATAGCAGTGGTCGATATCGACCCGAAGGAGCTGCTCAAATTGGGCGATCGAATTGAAATTCCGGTGTTGAGCGATGCAGGGGAATTCATAGACCGGATACTGAATGATGCCCTGGGAGCATATTGTCCTTCAGATTGGTTACTCCAATGCGAAGACTATCGTCGGCGCTATCCGGTTGTCGGGCCGGAACATGCCGATATGCAAAATGAATCAGGCACCCGCTTTATCAATTCCTATCGTTTCATGCAGGCTCTCGAGCAATATTTTCATGACGACCAGATCGTGGTCACCGACATGGGTACTGCATTGCTGTCAGGTCATCAAGTACTTAAATTCAAAGAGGGTCAGCGTATGTTGACGTCTACGGGTTTGGGTGAAATGGGCTTTGGCCTGCCAGGCGCCATTGGAGCTGCAATCGGTGCGGGCAGGGAAGTCATGTGTCTGAATTGTGATGGCGGCATGATGCTGAATTTACAGGAGCTACAAACCATAGCGCATCATCGGCTGCCTATCAAAATCATTGTTTTCAACAATGACGGTTATTTGATGATCAAACATACGCAGAAAGCATTGTTTTCGGGACGCTACGCCGGAACAGATCGGCAATCCGGTGTGAGTTGTCCTGATTTCTCGAAAGTCGCTTATGCGTTTGGATTCCCGTCATTCCAGATCCGTACCTGGGACGATGTAAAAACAGTACTGCCCCAGCTGCAAACAATGGATGGGCCGATTATTTGCGAGGTATTTACCCATCCAGAACAAGCATTTGTCCCTAAGCTTTCTCTTGTACCACAAAGCGACGGATCAATTATTTCTCCACCCCTCGAAGATTTGACCCCATTACTGCCTAGAGAAGAATTAAAACGAAATATGCTGATCGGCGTCCACAAGAAATCGGATAATTTGGAAATAGGTACCCTGGATTGAACGTATCGTGTCCAACCCTCGTCGAATAGCCATTCTGGGGGCAACAAGCCAGATAGCTCGCGACCTGATCGTCTCGTTTTCTGTTGCCGGGGAGCAATATTTGTATTTATTCGCGCGCCGACCAGCAGAGGTGACTCGTTGGTTAGCATCTGTTGGTCTGGCGGAACGCTATCCGGTAGAGGATTTTTCCGAATTCGGCAAACAGCAATTCGACGCCGTCATCAATTTCGTCGGCGTTGGCAGCCCGGTTCAAGCAGCGGCAATAGGTCATGCCATCTTCGATATCACCTTGCGTTTCGATGAACTGGCACTGAATTATTTGCAAAAACATCCGGCATGCCGCTATCTGTTTATGAGTAGCGGCGCAGCTTACGGCTTTTCCTTCAATGAACCTGCGAGCCGATTTACGGTACCTGTCGCGGCAACGACCAATCCGGCTCCCCACGAATGGTACGGTGCTGCAAAATTGCAGGCGGAAATCAGACATCGCGCACGCCCGGAATTATCGATCTTCGACATCCGGGTGTTCAATTATTTCAGCCGTACGCAGAATCCCGATTCACGTTTCCTGATCGCGGATATATTACGGGCAATTCGCGATAAAACCGTACTTGCCACATCAGCAGAATACATGGTGCGCGATTATCTTCACCCTTCCGATTTTTATAATCTGGTCTACGGCCTTCTTAACGCAGATCCTGCAAATATTGCGGTGGATTGCTATACTCGCGCGCCGATCGATAAGCCGAACTTACTTTTGGCGATGAATGATCGATTTGGCCTTCGGTATGAAATAATACAATCGCCGGTGGGGGTGAATGCCACAGGAAACAAACCCCATTATTATTCGTTGAATATGCAGGCTGAAGCTTTCGGTTATCGGCCCATGCTGACATCGCTTGAAGGTAGCTTGCAGGAAACCGCGATGGCGCTTGATGGCGGATAGAGCTTGGATGACAGATGACATGTCCGAGCTTCTTGTTATCGCGTGCTTTCGAGATTTAGGTTAAGTTATTGAAT